>SCUQ01000076.1 GCA_004297635.1 Rhizorhabdus sp.
CGATGATCGCCAAGCCGGCGCATGGCGAGGGCGGCGACGGCGTCCGCATGCTGGGCCCTATCGCCGATGCGCAGGCACTGATGGCGCGGCTGCGCGGGATCCAGCATCCGACCCTGGTCCAGCCGCTGATCGGCGTCCATGCCGAACTGGCCGACATCGCGCTGGGGGCGCTGCCGACCGTGCGAATCGTCACGATCCTGGACGAAGCAGGCCGGCCCGAAGTGGTGAGCGCCACGTTCCGCTGCGCATCAGATCCCCGCGCGCGCGTCGACAATATGAAGGCGGGCGGGCTGATCGTGCCGGTCGACCTCAGCGATGGCCGGCTCGGCACCGCGTGCTTCGGCTATGGCGGCCATGACCATGACATCCACCCCGCGACCGGGGCGCCGATCGCCGGCCGCACCCTGCCGGGCTGGGCGATGGCGATCGGCCTGGTGAACGAGGCGCACGCCGGTGCCTTCGCAGACTATGTGCTGATCGGCTGGGATGTGGCGCTGACGGCGGACGGCCCCATGCTGATCGAGGGCAATGGCAAGCCCGGGGTGCTGATGCCGCAGCGCGCGGCACGGCGCGGCCTGGGCGAAAGCCGCTATGGCGTGCTGCTCGCGCATCATCTCGCAACCAGATCGTAGCGCCTCCGTCATATCGCGTTCCCATCCGCGTCACACAGCATCCCTAAAATCCGATCCGGCCTGAGGCGGGACTTCCGACGGGACATCCCCGCGGTCCGCCGGGTCCGGAGACGTGACATGACATGCATCGCGGCGCCTCGCGCGCTTTCCGCGGCGACGAAGCGCGCCCTCAGGATCCTGTTCATCGCCAAGCATGTCCATTGGGAAGGCGGGCTGCACCCGAGCGACGGCACCCACGCCACCTATCATCGCGAGATGCGCAGCGTGCTGGAGCAGATCGGCGTCGACCTCCAGCTGGCCGACAGCTATGAGGCGCTGTTCGGCGTGCCCGATGTCGACTTCGTCTTCCCGCTGCTCAATCGCGGCGGCTTCCTCAATTCGGAAATGCTGCTGCCGTTGCTGTGCGAGCGGAGCGGCATCCCCTATCTCGGCGCCAGCCCGATCCCGCGCGGCCTGTCCGACGACAAGCATCTTTCCAAGCGCGTCGCCGCCGCGCGCGGCGTGGCAACCGCACCCTGGGCGATATTTCGCCGCGGCGCTCCGATCGACCTGTCGCGCTGCCCGGCGGCGCGCAAATGGGTGGTCAAACCCAATGCATCCTCGGCCAGCTGGGGCATCAGCGCGGCTTATGATCACGCCGATATCGCCGCGTCGGTAGGCCGTATCCATCAGGAGGGTCATGACGCGATCGTCGAAACCTTCATCCCCGGCCATGATATCGAGGTCTGCGTGGTCACCGTCGATGGCGAGCCATACATCCTGCCGATTCAGATCGTCGAGCAGCATGATCCGCAATATCTGCGCACCTATCTGGAAAAGCGGAACCTGGTCGACGATCAGGCCTATGCGATCCGCCCGCTTACCGACGACCGCATCCGGCACGAGGCCGAGCGCCAGTCGATCGAGATGATGAAGGAATTCCGGCCCTTCGACTATGGCCGCTTCGAGTTCCGTCTCGACCACCAGACCGGTGCGCTGAGTTTCATGGAGGTCAACCTCAACTGCAATCTCTGGTCGAAGAAGACCATCGCGATCGCCGCTGGCCAGATCGGCTGGAGCCATGCCGAGCTGATCGAGACGATCCTTGCCGAAAGCCTCTCCCGCCACGGCCTTCTCAATCGGGCGCTCGATCGTGTCGCGGCCTGACGCCCGCTTCACGGCGATCATCCTGGCGGCCCAGCGTGCGGGGCAGATTGATCCGCTGGCCGGGGCGCGAGCGCTTTCGCACAAATGCCTTGTGCCCATCGCGGGTGCTCCGCTGATCGCACATGCCGCCGCCGCGCTGGCCGCCACACCGGGATGCCGCCGGATCATCGTCGTCATCGAGCCCGATATGTTCGCGTCCGTCCGCGCGGTGCTGCGCGACGGTCCGCCGCCGGTCGACTTCGTCGCCGCGGCCGACAACCTGGCCGATAGCGTCCTCGCCGCCACGGACGGAATCGATGGCGCGATGATCGTCACCACCGCGGACAATGTGCTGCTGACCCCGGCGGCGGTGGAGGCGATGCTCGCGGCACTGGCCGGCGGCGGCGACGTGGCGCTGGCCATGGCGAACAGGGCGGCGGTGCTGGCCGCGCATCCCGAAGGGCAGCGCCGCTTCTACAGGTTCCGCGACGATGAATATTCGAACTGCAACCTCTACGCCTTCGCCGGATCGGCGGCAGCGCGGGCGGCCGAAAGCTTCCGCAGCGGCGGCCAGTTCGCCAAGAAGCCGATGCGGCTGATCGCCGCGGTGGGGCTGATCAACGTCGCGTTGATGGCGATGGGCCGGCTATCGCTGCGCGGCGCGCTGGAGCGGCTGTCGCGGCGCCTGCGCCTGCGGATCGAGCCGGTCGTCCTGGCCGATGGATCGCATGCCATCGATGTCGACAATGAGCGTACCTATCGCTGCGCGGCGCTGCTGCTCGAACGGCGCGCCGCGATGACGGCCGAATCCATCGCGGCCTGAAACAAGGCTGCGCTTGATGCGGTCCGCTCACCCTGGCGAGCGGAACCGTCCGCTGCTCAGGCCGGCTTCTTCTTGAGCATCGCCATGCGCAGGCACTGGCAGACGATCTGATCGCGCTGGTTGGTCAGCTCATGGCGGAAGGTGACGACGCCCGCCGTCGGCCGGGACTTCGATTCCCGAAGGTCGACCACCTCGGACATCGCCCGCATCGTGTCGCCGATGAATACCGGATGGGGCATCACCAGCTTGTCATAGCCCAGATTGGCGACGAGCGTGCCGAGCGTGGTATCGCCGACCGACAGACCGACCATGAGCGCGAAGGTGAAGGTGCCATTGACGAGGATCTGTCCGAACTCGCTCGCCTTCGCCGCCTCCAGATCGAGATGGAGCGGCTGAGGATTGTGCGTCATCGTCGAGAACAGCAGATTGTCGGTTTCGGTGACGGTGCGCCGGATCTCATGCGCGATGCTGTCGCCGACCTTCCATTCATCGAACCACCGACCCGCCATGACATGCTCCTCCTGTGTCGACCCCCGCTAGCCGAAGCACGGACGGCACGACAATCGAAAGATATGGCGGAGTTCCATAGACGATATCTATCCCACCTATGCACGGCCCCCGACGGCGGGGCGAGACCGTTTCGCGCCTGAGCCCGAAAGCGATCACGACCCGCCGGGACGCTGGGTACCGTGACGACCCAAAAGAGAGGGGCGCGAAGCTTTCGCCTCGCGCCCCCATCCTGCCTTCGATCGCCGATCAGAAGTTCGCGGTCAGCCCGAGCGAAAGGCTGCGGCCGACATCATAGCGGTTGAGATAGATGATGTTCGCGCCCGCCTTCTGGAACTCCCGATAGCCGGTACCGGTGAGGTTACGGGCCTCGATCTTCAGCTCCATGTCGGTGTTGAGCAGCTTGAAGCCCTGACGGCCGACGATGTCGAGACGAATGCCGGGCTTCTCCTGAATGTCAGGCTGGCTCAGCGCGCCCTGGATCGGGCCGCGATTGGTGACGCGCTCGCTCGCATAGTTGAACAGGAAGGTCAGCTGCGAAAGCTTGTCGGTATCCTCGAAGCTCAGCTGGATATTGCCGATATGGTCCGACTGGCCGGTCAGCGGGGCGCCGTCGCGGAACAGCGCGCTCGCGGCGACCGGAGACAGATCCGGGCCGATCACGATCGAATTGTCGACCTTCAGCTTCGACTTGGTGAAGGTGTAGTTGGCGATCAGCACCAGCCGCTTGGTTTCGAAGAAGGACCCGCCCAACGTGTCGAGCGGGAAGTGTTTCTCCAGCTCCAGCTCGGCGCCGTAGAGCTGCGCCTCGGGCGCGTTGGCGAAGCCGGTGCGCAGCACGCCGCCGCCGGCGAAGAAGGCCGCCGCCTCGATCGGATTCTTCAGCTTCTTGTAGAAACCGGCGAGCGACACGCGCTGATTCCGGTCGAAATACCATTCGAAACGCGCCTCGCCATTATACAGGGTCGAATCGCGCAGGAACGGGTTGCCGGTGAACTGCCGGTCGCTGTCGAAATCCTGATAGATCTGGCGCGCCAGTTCGCGGAACTGCGGGCGGGCGACGGTCTTCGATCCGGCCAGCCGGACCTGCGTGTCATCCTCGATATTATAGGTCAGCGTGGCCGCCGGGAGCAGGTAGCTCTTCGACAGCTGCGTGCCGGCGCCCGCATCCGGGGTCACGAACTGCTCGGCATCCTCATAGCGGACACCCGCCTGGAGACGCAGTCCCGTAGCCAGCTCGAGCTCGGCCTGGCCATAGGCCGCCTTGATCTCGAGCCCGGCATTGTAGGCGCGCGAACCTTCGGCGCCCGAAATATCGCGCAGCTGGATGTTGTAGGTGTAGATATTATAATCCGACAGCAGATAGTCGGGCCGCTCCTGCGCGACGGCCAGGCCCAGCGCGCCCGCCGGGCGGAAGAACTGGAACTGGTAGCGCTCCGACTGGCGCTTCGTCTTGCTGTAGGCGAGGCCGGCGCTGATCGTGCCGGTCAGTGCGCCGTCGAGCTTGTAGGCGACATCGCCGCTGGCCGCGTAGATATCCTCGTTCAGATCGCTGAACGCGATATCCGCCGACTGGCCGCCCGAGGCCAGGTTGTTGATATAGTCGTTCGCCTGGGCGCTGTAGAAATAGCTGAAGCTGCGCTCATAGGGGCTTTCGCGCTGCGAATTGGCATAGGTCGCGCGCAGATCGACGCTGAGCGGGCCGAAGCGCAGTTCGGCGACGCCCTGGGTGTCGATCAGCTGACGCTCGAACCAATAGGTGTTCTGCCTGATCAGCGAAGCCGGCTGGCCGTCGACCGGATCGGACACGCTGCGGTTGAAACCCGCCGAGAGGCGACCCTGTTTGACGGTGTCGCGGATGAACAGGTTGGTCCAGCGGAACTTGTGGTCGTTCACCTCCGCGCCGAAGCCGAGCAGGCCGTTCACGGTCACGCGGTTATCGGTGATGACGGTCTGGAACTGGCTCTGCGGAATGCCGGCCAGACCCGGATCGATCGACGCCTGCTGCAGCACGTCGCGGGTCTTCCAGTTGTTGCTGAAGCCGAGCGCGGCGAGCACGCCCACCCGGCCGCTGTCCGTCTCGAACGACGTACCGCCAGTCAGGTCGGCCGAGAAATTGGCCGGGATGTTGCGGTTGCGCTGGAGCAGCGCCGTATCGGCATTGTTGAGGCTCGCCGCGAAGCCCTGCAGATCGGCGGCGGAGTAGTTCGCGCCCTGGACGATCGGGGTCGTGCCCGATGTCTTGATCGCGCTCTTCAGCCCGCGCGGGATGTCCCGGGTGCCGTCGTCGAAGCCGAACCAGTCATAGTCCGAGCCATAATAGGTATAGCCGAGCTTACCGGTCGTCTCGCTGTCGCCGCTGATCGAACCGCCGATCGACAGGAAGGGTTCGGTCGGGATCGCCTTGGTGGTCAGATTGATCACGCCGCCGCCGAACTCACCCGGATAGTTGACCGAATAGCTCTTCTGGACGAGCGACGAGGCGAGGATGCTGGTCGGAAACAGGTCGAGCGGAACGACCCGCTTCAGCGGCTCCGGGCTCGGCAGCGGCGAGCCGTTGAGCAGCGCCAGCGAATAGCGGTCGCCGAGGCCGCGGACATAGACGAAGCCGTTGCCCACCACCGACAGGCCGGTGACGCGCTGCAGCGCGCCGGCGATGTCACCGTCTCCGGTACGGGCGATGTCGGCCGAGGAGAGGACCGAGATGACCTGCGGCGTCGCGCGAATCGTGTTCTGCTGCCGGCGACCGGTGACGACGATCTCCTTGGACGATGGCGCCGAGGCACCGAGAGTCGAGATTTCGACCTGTTCTTCCTCGGGCTCTGCGGCGGCCGGCGGCGTGCTGGTGGAAGCGGCTGGCGCATCGGGCGCGGCCGCCTGGGCGAAAACGGCCGCGGGCGTCATCAGCGCCGACGACAGGAGGAGAAGGCGCCCGAAGGCAAGAGAGGTCTTCATCATGGGTCCCCGTTCGGAATGAGCGAACGGGCGGCGCTCGCCTTCGCGACCGCCGCCCGTCTGGTCGTCAAGCGTCGGTCAGTTCGGGATCGCCGTGCACGATCCGCTGGTGCTGCCGAAAGACGCGGTCGAGGAGTTGCAGGCCCAGCCCGCATACCAGGTGTCGCTCGAGTCGCGGACCGCGCCGATATAGCTGGTCGTGACCATGAAGCTGCCCAGGGTCGCGGCATTGAACGCGGTCCGCGCGGCTTCGTTGGCACCGTTGACGAAGGTACCGGTCAGCGACGACGTGAAGGCCGGGTTGTTGTTGCTGCCGGCGGTGAAGATCGTCTGGACCGCTGCTTCGTTGCCATCGGCGCGGTAAGGCGCGGTGGCGCAGGCGAGCACGACCGAGTTGAACACCGGCGGGCCGACATCGTCGAGCGCGCTGTTGGCGGCGCGCGTCGTGGTGCCGCCGGTTTCGTCGATGTCGAGGCACGAGCCGGTGCCGGTGACGACGCCGTTGACCATCGTATAATCGGTGCCGCCGCGCAGCAGCATCACGTTGCCGCCCTGGACGGTCGAGCGCTGGACGAAGGTGAAGTTGGCAAGGCGGGTGTTCTGGCGGGGCAGCGCATCCTCGTTACCGTTCGAGTCGGCCTCGATCATCGAGTCGCCATTGTTCGCGTCGCGCTGGACGGCGATGACGAACTGGATGAAGCCCTTATAGCCCAGATCGGTATCGAGCGCGTCATCGTCGGCGCCGGTGATGACCAGATACTTCAGATTGGCGCGGCCACCGAAGATCTCGATGCCGTCATCCGAACTGTTGTGGATCTGGATGTGATCGAGGGTCGTGCCGCTGCCGACGCCGCCGAGGGTGAGGCCCTGCAGCTCGTTGCCCGGCGCGATCGCGAAGCCCGAATAGCGGATCTGGACATATTGCAGCGTGCCGCTGTTGTCGGCCGCCTGATCACCGCCATACAGCGAGCTGGTCGTGCCTTCGATGACCTGCTGGCAGGTGGCGGAACCACCGGCGACCGAGGTGTTGCAATCCGAGATCGGCGCACGGCCGAGCATGATGATGCCGCCCCACAGGCCCTGGCTGCTGTCGGTGGTGGTGCCCAGCACATTGTCGCGTGCGGTGAAGACGATCGGCGAGGCTGCCGTGCCGATGGCGTTCAGACGCGAACCGCGATTCACGACCAGATAGTCGTTGCCCGAGGAGGCGAAGACAGTGACGCCCGGCTGAACGGTGAGCGTGACGCGCTGGCCGCCCGCGGCGGCACCGTCACCGCCGATGTCGGTGCCGACATTGACCGGCCCGGAGAGCGAGTAGATCACGCCCGGCAGCTTCTGCAGCGTGTAATCGGCGGTCAGCCGGCCCGACAGTTCGCAATTGCGGAAGGCGGTGGTGACAGTGCCACGGTCGATCGTGCCGGTCGGGCACGACGCGGCGGCCTGACCCGGGGTGGGGGTCGGCGTGGGCGTCGGCGTGGGCGTCGGGGTCGGCGTGGGGGTGGGCGTGACGATCACGCCTTCACCGGGCGAGGCGACGTCGTCGGCGCCGCCGCAGGCGGTGAGGGCCAGGGCGCACCCCAGCATCAACATGGATCGAAAGTTCTTCATGGTTGCCCCTTTGCTGGACCTAAAGGCCGCGCCGACTCCGGCCGAACCCGTCGGGAGTCGCCTCTAGAGGGGCTGGATGGCGGCTCGATTACGTATGCATGACACTTTCGAGACAGTCGGAAGCCGTCAGCCCAGAGCGGGCCAGGGCCGTTCGCGATACCATTTGGTGATCACATGCTTGGCGCCCTGCCGGACCTTCATCCCGCAATGCAGCGTCCACGGGTTGGGGCGGCCATCGCGATCGATATTCGCCCATATGACGAGCTTGCCGGCCTCCGGCTGGACGATCTTGTCGAGCTTGCGGAAGCGGGTGGCGCCGCCGGCGCGGGGCTGGTCGAGGTAGATCATCGCGGTCCAGCTGCGCTGGCCGGTCTCGCCGCAATGGGTGAGGTAGTCGAGACCGCCGGGCTCGAAATAATCGGTGTGGTCGCGAAACTCGTCCCCGACATCATATTTCTGGCCCTGAATCGGCTCGCCCAGCGCGGGATCGATTCCCAGCATCGCCGCGAGTCGCGAATCGAGGTCGATCGCGAGCGCGCTGGCGGGATCGAGGTCGCAGGTCTTGCTGG
>SCUQ01000077.1 GCA_004297635.1 Rhizorhabdus sp.
CCCGGTCCTCCCGCCGATCCCGAGGCGGAATAAAAAGGCAAAAGCGGGCTGGACAGGATGCGCAACCCGCCTCTATAGGCACGCCTCCAACGCCGAGTGCCCAGGTAGCTCAGTTGGTAGAGCATGCGACTGAAAATCGCAGTGTCGGCGGTTCGATCCCGTCCCTGGGCACCATTTTTTCTAGAAAATCGAGATGCATGGCGTTCTGGCCGCGGCCGAGCGCGGTTTTGACGCAGTTCCGCGCTATTTTGCGCCCGCTCTGCATCTGCGCCGTGCGTTGGAGACGATTTCGAAGGCGGCGCACGGCGCCGTTAGGCCGTCATTCTCCAAGGGCGATTTTGGCGGTCGGTCGATGCGATGCGTATTAAGCTGCGGGTTTGCTGCGCAGCGAGAGGCGATGGATGCCATAGCGACCGCTATAAGCTTTTAGCGTAGCCCAGGCTAAAAGGCACCGGCATCGAACGGCTGGAAATGGGTTGCACCCGGACTGGCAGCTTCCGGCGCAATGGGCGGATTAGCCGACGTGCGGAAGCGGCGTTGACGAACCCCATCTGCCCAACGGTTGCATGGCAGCCTCGTTCTGCAGCGAGCAGCATGCAAAGAGGCTATTTTAGCAAGACCTGCTATCCGACGGACACCGATAAACTCGATTCTCTTACGCGCAACGTCACAGGCCTTCGCGACCGAACGCTTCATTTTGTCCTTTTCATCTCGCTGATACCGAAACGTGGTGAGATCGGCGAGGTCTGAGGCCAGTTTCACCTTCGTATCAGCTTGGACAAGCAGGAAGGAGCGATCCTGCCCCAGGCGTCCTATTGAGATCCTATATTCGAAATGCACGTTGTCCCGCGGAACCTTGTGGGTTTCCTCACGCATGATCAGACGTCGTCGGCCTGCGCCACCGCGATCGTAAATCACAGCACTCGATATTCCGTTCACTTTTAGATCAATCCGACGGAACAACGTCGGGCAACGCGCCTGCATTGCCCAACGAGCGAAATGATACTAGCGATACGCTATTCGTATATGGCTGATGGCACGCGCATGAAGATGAACCACATCCGGGACGTGCTGGCGGTCGCAGAGGCCGGTAGCCTGCGATCGGCGGGCAAGCAGCTAGGCGTGGCCCAGCCCGCCCTGACTCGCAGCATACAGGAGATCGAGCGCGAACTGGGGACATTGCTGTTCGAGCGAAGCGCGCTGGGCATAAAGCTGACTGAAGCCGGGCGCCTCTTTCTTCGTCGCGCCGAGGCGATACAGGCGGAGATGCGGCATGCGAGGGAGGAAATCGATCAGCTTAATCAGAACATGACCGGGGAAGTGTCGATCGGGATGTCCGGGGCTGCCTGTTTCGTGCTTTTGCCTGCGGCCATGTCGAAATTTCAGAAACGGTATCCCGAAGCGGTGCTGAAAGTCGACGAGACCCTGGTTCAGCCGGTCGAGCGCCGACTTCTCGATGGCCGCCTCGATTTCTGGGTCGGCCCTGCGGACTCGTCGATTTCGTCCCATCTCGATGTAGAGGAGCTGCTGTCGATCAAGCGGGTCGTTGTCGCGCGGAAAGGCCATCCGCTCGCGGCCGCGACGTGCCTCGCGGATCTCAACGATGCAGACTGGATCCGGCCGACACTGTCGCCCCGCAGCACGGCTGGCGATTTCACCACGATATTCCTGAAGCATGGCCTGGCGCAGCCGCGGATCAAGCTGCACACGCGGTCCGCGTCTGTGACGCTCATGGCACTGATCAATTCCGACATGTTGACCATCATGCCCGAGCAATGGCGCAATGCGCCGGACTGGGAAAACAGGATCACCGCTTTGCCGATCGAGGAGGATATTCCCGGCTGGCCGCTCAGCATCGTGCGGCGGATCAATATGCCACTGACCCCGCTGGCGGACAGCTTTTGCGACATGATCCGTACGGCGGCGATGAACTACGTCCGATCCTGATCGCGGGTACGAGGTCAAGCCTACTCCCGGGGATATACAAATGCGTTATCGCTGGTAGGCATCTGTCATAATCCCCCGCCCATCAAAAAGGTCTACCCCGCCATCATAAACGTGACGGGAGAGGTGAATGGCGGCGTCGCTCGAGCGAGGCAATCTGGATGTGGCGATAGTCGGTGCGGGCCCGAGCGGGCTCGCCATGGCCATCGAACTTGGTTCCAGGGGAATCCGCTGCGTCGTCATCGAGCGCCGCGACCGCGCCCCGGCCAATCCGCGCGCAAAGACGACGCATACCAGGACACGTGAGCATCTTCGCC
>SCUQ01000078.1 GCA_004297635.1 Rhizorhabdus sp.
CGATCGGCGGCGAGGAGCAGCGGGCCGTCGATATCGACCCAGCGGGCGCCCTGTGCGGCAAGGATGGCGGGGGCGATGCCCAGGGAGGTGGAGAGCATGCAGCCGACCATCAGTTCCAGCCCCAGTGCGCGCGCCTCGGTGGCGAGTGCCAGCGCCTCGGTGAGGCCGCCGGCCTTGTCGAGCTTGATGTTGATCGCGGCATAGCGGCCGGCGCAGCGGGGCAGATCGCCGCGATCCTGGCAGCTTTCGTCGGCACAGAGCGGGATCGGCGATACCACGCGATCGAGCAGATGGTCCGCCCCCGCCCTGACCGGCTGCTCGATCAGTTCGACCCCGAAGGGCAGGAGGCGCGCCGCCTCGGCCGCGACGTCCCGGTCGGTCCAGCTCTCATTGGCATCGACGATCAGCCGCGCGGCGGGCGCTCCGCGGCGGACGGCGGCGACACGGTCGATATCGCCCTCCCCCGCCAGCTTCAGCTTCAGCAGCGGATAGGCCGGCGCGGCGGCGCGGGCATCGGCCTCCATCCGCGCGGGGTCGCCCAGCGAGATGGTGAAGGCCGATTGCAGCGGCGCGGGCGCATCGAGCCCGGCAAGTACCCAGGCCGGCGTGCCGCTGCGCTTCGCCTCCAGATCCCACAGCGCGCAATCGACCGCGTTGCGCGCCGCGCCGCGCGGCATCGCGGCCAGCAGCCCGGCCCGATCTATTCCGGCGGCGACCCGCCCGGCGATCGCCTCCGCCTGATCACGCACGCTCTGTGCCGTCTCGCCATGATAATAGATGGCGGTCGCCTCGCCCCGGCCGACATGGCCGCCTTCGGCGATCTCGACCAGCACGACATCGACATGGGTCTTGGCGCCGCGCGCGATCACGAAGCTGCCGGCCACCGGCCAGGTTTCGATCCGCGCGGTCAGCGACCGCTGCAACTGTCCTGCCATCAGGTGAGCGATGCCCCGCTTCCCGGGGTGCGCGGGATGGCGCGCGGCGCGCGGCTTGGCCAATAGGGTTTCGGCAGGACGCGGCCCTTGCGTTCGAGCGCGGACCTGACCTCCGGACGCGTGAGGAAGCCGGCCCAGAGATCACGCAGCCGCGACGGCGCTGCCGCCCATAGCGCGCCGGTCGGCTGGAACTGGAAAACCAGCTCCGTCCCCGCATCGTCGTCCTTGAAGGCTTCCAGCGCAAGCGCCGACGCTTCGCCGTCGCGATGCGCGCAGAGCAGCGCCTCGATCACCGCCGCATGATTCTGCCCGGCGAGCGGCTTGAGCCGGCCGAGCGCGGCAGCGGCCTCCGCGGTGCGGCCGAGCGCGCTGAGGGTGCAGACCTCGGTCCGGTCAAGCCAACGCAGTCCGAAATCATTGAGGATGCCGGCCGCACGGACACGCGCGCTGCGCGCCGCTTCCAGCCCCTGTGCCGAGCGGCCGGCCTCGTCGAGCAGTTCGGCGTGGGTGATCAGCGCCGTCGTGGCATCGGGCGTGCGTTCGAGATCGATCGTCGTGAAGGCGCGCAGCAGCTGTTCGGCCGCATCGCCGCGCTTGAGCATCGCCAGCGCCCTGGCCCGCAGCGATATGATCTGCACCGCTTCCCGGCTCATCCCGGTCGCGACGCCGACCTGTTCGGTCATGTCGACGACATCCTGGTAACGGCCCAGCATCAGCATCGCATCGGCGGCATTGCGCAACGCCGTTTCGGAATTCGGCGATGTCCCGAATGCGTCCAGGCTGGCGCGGGCGTAGCGATCGGCCGCCACCGATCCCGCCGGCCCCAGCCGCGCCTCGATCACCGGCCACAGCGCCACATAATGGCGATCGACCATCATCGCGGTGAGCAGTTCCGGCTCGTCGATCCGTTCGAGCAGGCTTTCCGCCTCGGCGGTTTCGCCGCGGGTGACGAGTGCCCGGATCGCGACCTCGGCAAAGCCGGTGCGCATGTCGGGGTGGTCGGCGGGCGCCCAATCCGAACGAGCCAGCGCGATCAGCATCTTGTCCCGCGCCTCGCGGGCATCGGCGCGGCGCAGCTGGTTCGAGATTTCGCGGATAGCCGCCGCGCTGAGCATGTCGAGCGTGGCCGGCGACGTTGCGGCCAGGATCGCCAGCTGATCGGCCGCGTCGACGAAGCGGCGCTCATCCGCCGCGATCAGCACGCCGAAAGCGCGGACCACGCCGTCGCGCGGCAGCAGTTCGACCAGTTCGCGCTGGACCCTGCCCAGTTCGTCGAGGCGGTTTTCACGGCCAAGGCAGAGCAGCCGCATCCGCTGAACGAATGTCCGCTCGTCGCCCTTGCCCAGCCCGGGAACAAGCGGATCGAGCGCACCCAGAACGCCGGGGCAATCCTCACGCTGGGCTGCTGCCTGCGCCGCGGCGATCGCCGAACCCAGGTCGTCGGGCAGCGCGGACGGGGCAGCCTGGGCCGGCCGGGCGGCCACGAGCATCAGCGCGGTCAGGGATATCAGGGCCAGGGCCGGCGCCCTAGCCGGCATGCGCGGCGATCCATTCGTCGACCACGGGGGCGATCTGCTCGCGCCAGCGGCGCCCGTTGAAAATGCCGTAATGGCCGACCCGCTCGGCAATCAGATACCGCTTCTTCTCGTCGGGCAGCGCGGTGGCCAGCGTCAGTGCGGCCTTTGTCTGGCCGATGCCCGAAATATCGTCGCGCTCCCCTTCGATGGCGAGCAGCGCGATATCCTCGATCGCAGCCGGATCGACCCGGCGGCCGCGGTGCATGAACTCCCCCTTCGGAAGCAGATGGCGCTGGAACACCTGATCGATCGTCTGCAGGTAGAATTCGGCGGTCATGTCGCAGACCGAACGATATTCGTCATAGAAGGCCTTGGTCGAATCGGCGCTCTCGTCATCGCCCTCGACGAGATGACGGAACATGCTCCAGTGGCTGACCAGATGATTGCCGAGGTTCATCGCCATGAAGCCGGTGAGCTGGAGGAAGCCCGGATATACGCTGCGTCCCGCCCCCGGATAATAGACCGGCACGGTATGGATGACATTCTGCTCGAACCAGGCGAGCGGACGCTGCGTGGCGACGGTGTTGACCGCGGTGGGCGCCTCGCGGGTATCGATCGGGCCGCCCATCAGCGTCAGCGTGCGCGGCCGACAGGGATGATCGTCCGCCGCCATGACCGCCGCCGCGGCATAGGCCGGAACCGATGGCTGACAGACCGCGAGCATGTGCGTGCCGGGACCGAGCCGTTCCAGGAACTCGATCAGATAATCGATATAGTCGTCGAGATCGAACTGGCCCTCGCTCAGCGGCACCATCCGCGCATCGCGCCAGTCGGTGATGTAGACGTCATGGCTGGTCATCAGCCGCTCGACCGTACCGCGCAGCAGCGTGGCGTAATGGCCCGACATCGGCGCGACGATCAGCAGCTTGGGCTGGTCGGCGATACCACGGCGGCGAAATCGCTTGAGCTGGCCGAATGGCTTGCGGAGCAGGATCTCCTCGGTGACGGCGACCATTTTGCCGTTAACCTCCACCTCGGTGAAACCGAAATCGGGTTTCCCGCGCGATGCCGATGCATGCGCGAAGACATCCAGGCCGGACGCCATCATCGGCGCCATCTTGCTGTACGACATCGGATTCAACGGGTTCTGGAGCCATTGGGCGCCGATGTTGGCCCATGTGCTGGCCGCCGACATCATCGTCCGCTGAAAGTCATACGCATTGTACAGCATCATGTTCTCCGAGCCGCGCGAGTACGCGCATCACGCTTTAGCCGCGCCGTCGCGATATGCGAAGGCCGCAATCTCTATGTAGCTATGACAGTGCTGCATTGCGATATGGTTGATAGCAAGTCGATCAGGCTCTAGGGCCGCGACCATGGCACGACGCAGCGACACAGCCGATACCCCATCACCCCGCAAGCTCGGCGAGCTGGCGATGATCTGGCGCTTCGCCCGGGCCTATCCGGGGCGAATCGCCGCCGCGGCGGCGGCGCTGGTGGTCGCGGCGTCGGCGACGCTGGCGATCCCCGGCGGCTTCCGGCTGGTGATCGACAAGGGCTTCATCGCCTCGGGCGGCGATGTCGGGCCCTATTTCCGCTATCTGCTGCTGATCGTGCTGGTGCTGGCGCTCGCCACCGCGACCCGCTTCTACTTCGTCTCTTGGCTGGGCGAGCGGGTGATCGCGGATATAAGGGTGGCGGTGCAGGCCAATCTGCTGCGCCTGGCACCAGCCTATTTCGAAGAAAATCGACCTTCCGAGATCGCCTCGCGGCTGACCGCCGACACCTCGGTGATCGAGCAGGTCGTCGGCACCACCGTCTCCGTCGCGCTGCGCAACGTCGTGCTGGCGATCGGCGGGGTCATCTATCTGTTCGCCATCGCCCCCAAGCTGGCGGCGATGCTGCTGCTGGGCATACCGCTGGTGATGCTGCCGGTGATCTTCATGGGCCGCCGGTTGCGCAAGCTGTCGAAAAGCACGCAGGACCGCATCGCCGATGTCGGCGCGACGGTGTCCGAGACGCTGCGCGCGATGAAGATCGTCCAGGGTTTCGGGCAGGAGACGCGCGAGGCCGAACGCTTCGGCGCAGTGGTGCAGGAAGGCTTCTCGACCGCGCGCAAGCGCATCCGCACCCGCGCCTTCATGACCGCGATCATCATCGGCATGATCTTCGGATCGATCACGATGGTGATGTGGCAGGGCGCGATCGACGTCGCCAGCGGGCGGCTCTCGGGCGGCTCGATCGCCGCCTTCATCCTGACCGGCGGCCTTGTCGCCGGCGCCTTCGGGGCGCTGGCGGAGGTCTATGGCGACATCATTCGCGCGGCGGGCGCCGCCGCCCGCCTGTCGGAGCTGCTGACCGCCGAGCCCGAGATCAAGGCGCCGCCCAGCCCGACCGCGCTGCCCGTGCCGTCGCGCGGGCGGCTGGCCTTCGATCATGTCGTGTTCCGCTATCCGACCCGGCCCGAGACGCTGGCCCTGGACGATGTCAGCTTCGCGGTTGAACCCGGCGAGATGGTGGCGGTGGTCGGTCCGTCGGGCGCCGGCAAGTCGACCATCCTTCAGCTCGCCCAGCGCTTCTACGATCCCGAGGGCGGCGCGATCCGGCTCGACGGCGTGGCATTGCCCGACGCCGACCCGGCCGACATCCGCGCCCGGCTGGCGGTAGTACCGCAGGAAACGGTGATCTTCGGAGCCTCTGCGCGCGACAATCTGCGCTACGGGCGCTGGGATGCCGACGATGCGGCGATCTGGGCGGCGGCCGAGGCCGCCAACGCCGCCACCTTCCTGCGCGCGCTGCCGCAGGGGCTGGACAGCTTCCTGGGCGAAGCGGGGGCCCGCCTGTCCGGCGGCCAGCGCCAGCGCATCGCCATCGCCCGGGCGCTGCTGCGCGATGCGCCGCTGCTGCTGCTCGACGAGGCGACCTCGGCGCTCGACGCCGAATCCGAGAAGCTGGTGCAGGACGCGCTCGACCGGCTGATGGAAGGCCGCACCACGATCGTCATCGCCCATCGGCTGGCGACGGTTCGCGCCGCCGATCGCATCCTGGTGATGGATCAGGGCCGGATCATCGAACAGGGCACGCACGAGACGCTCAGCGCGCAGGACGGGCTCTACGCCCGGCTGGCCAGATTGCAGTTCAGCGACGGGGTGGCGTAGGGCGAAAACCCGTGCCCCGTCCTGTGCCTCATATTGTCTTGTCATCAGACGAAAAAGAGCGCTTGTCCGCGACGAGACCGGCGGATGTCGCCGGGGACGAAATCATGTCGGGCCCATGGGCCGCGACCGTATCAGGGGACTATGCCGTGGAACCTTTCGTTGGCCAGATCATCCAGGTCGGCTTCAATTTCGTACCCACGGGCTTCGCCGCATGCGACGGATCGCTGCTGCCGATCAATCAGAACCAGGCGCTGTTCGCGCTGCTCGGGACGACCTATGGCGGCGACGGCATGGCGACCTTCGCCGTCCCCGATCTGAAGGCTGCCGACGAGGCGACCGGCCTGCATTCGCTGATCGCCATCGCCGGAATCTTCCCCAGCCGCGGCTGATCGGTTCGCCGATCGCATCTGCCCTCGTCATCCCGGACCTGATCCGGGATGCCGGGTGTGGACATCGCGACGCGCGCGTCAGGCGGGCTTGTAGCTGCCGTCCAAGAGCTTGATGATCGCCGAGAAGTCCTTCCCGGCGCCGCCGAGATTGGCGAAGGCCTGGTAGAGATTTTCGGCAGCACCGCCCATCGGCACGCTGGCACCGACGCCCTGCGCCGCCTCGACCGCGAGCTTGAGGTCCTTGAGCATCAGCCCGGCCGCGAAGCCGCCCTCATAGTCATTATCGGCGGGGCTTTGCGGGCCGACGCCGGGCAGCGGGCAATAGCTGGTCATCGACCAGCTCTGCCCGCTCGCCTTCGACGAGATGTCGTAGAAGGTCTGCGGATCGAGCCCCAGCTTGTTTGCCAGCGCGAAGGCCTCGCAGGTCGCGACCATCGTCGCGCCGAGGATCATGTTGTTGACGATCTTCGCCGCCTGCCCCGAACCTGGGGGACCGGCGTGGATCACCGCCTTGCCCATCGCCGCCAGGATCGGCTCGGCGCGCGCGAAATGCTCGGCGCTGGCGCCGACCATGAAGGTGAGCGTGCCGCCATTGGCGGCGGCAATCCCGCCCGAGACGGGCGCATCGACCATTGCGATGCCCTTCGCCAACGCGGCGGCATTGACCGCCCGCGCGCTGCCGACGTCGATCGTCGAGCAGTCGAGCAGCAGCACTCCGGCGGGGACCGCGCCGAACACCTCGCCCTCATAGACGGCACGGACATGCTGGCCGGCGGGCAGCATCGTCACGACGAAGTCCGCATCGGTCACGGCATCGGCCGCCGAGGCAGCCGCCTTGCAGCCGGCCGCGACGGCGCGGTCGAGCGCCTCTTTCGACAGATCGAAAGCGCGGACGTCATGCCCCTTGGCGGCCAGGTTGGCGGCCATGCCGCCGCCCATATTGCCCAGGCCTATGAAGCCGATGCGCGCCATGTCATTCTCCCTTCCAGTTGCCTGGACGCTTCTCGACGAAGGCGGCCATGCCCTCGGCCTTGTCCTCGGTGGCGCAGACGCCGTTGAACAGGCGGCGCTCGAACAGCAGCCCCATCGCCAGACCGGTTTCGAAGGCGGCGTTGACCGCTT
>SCUQ01000079.1 GCA_004297635.1 Rhizorhabdus sp.
AGATGATCGAACCGGCTTCCCCCTTTGCACGCGCGCCCCGCACCCGCTATGCCCCCGCGCATGAGCGACGCAGCGATCAGCATCCGGGGTCTGTCCAAGATCTACAAGGGCGGCAAACAGGCCCTGTTCGATGTCGACCTCGACATTCCACGCGGCCAGATATTCGGGTTGCTCGGGCCGAACGGCGCGGGCAAGTCGACGACGATCAACATCCTCGCGGGGCTGGTCAACAAGAGCGCCGGCCATGTCGATATCTGGGGCTTCGATATCGACAAGGACCCGCGCAACGCCAAGGCCTCGATCGGCATCGTCCCGCAGGAGATCGTGTTCGATCCCTTCTTCACCCCGCGCGAGACACTCGACAATCAGGCGGGCTTCTATGGCATCCCCAAGGGCAAGCGGCTGACCGACGAACTGCTGCGCGCGGTCCATCTGTCCGACAAGGCGGATGCCTACGCCCGGTCGCTGTCGGGCGGCATGAAGCGGCGGCTGCTGGTCGCCAAGGCGATGGTTCATTCGCCACCGGTCCTGGTGCTCGACGAGCCGACCGCGGGCGTCGATGTCGAGCTGCGCCAGCAATTGTGGGAATATGTGCGCGAGCTCAACGCGCGCGGTGTCACGGTGGTGCTCACCACCCATTATCTCGAAGAGGCCGAGGAGCTGTGCGATCGCATCGCGATCATCAACCATGGCCGCGTGATCGCCAATGAGCCGACCCGCGACCTTGTGAACAAGGCGCAGGAGAAGGCCGTGTCGGTCACGGTCGACCGCGATCTGGATCACGCGCCTGACGCGATCTGCTTCGACAAGGTCGAGCTCAGGAACAGCCGTACGCTTGTGATCACCTATTCGAAGGACAAGGTGAACGCCGGCGAGGTATTGGCGGCGGTACAGAAAAATGGGCTGGGCATCGTCGATGTCTCGACCCAGGAAGCCGATCTGGAGGATGTCTTCTTGGCCCTGACGCGCCAATCCAACGCCAATGCCGCCGGCAAGGCCGGCGCGGACAATGGCTGAGCATCGGTTCGATATCGTCGTGATCGGATCGGGTGCCGCGGGGCTGACCGCGGCGCTCAATCTCGCCGATCGCTTCCGGGTCGCGGTGCTCGCCAAGGCGGGCATCTCGGACGGTTCCACCGCCTGGGCCCAAGGTGGCATCGCGGCCGTGCTGGAACCCGGCGATACCTTCGAAAGCCATATCGAAGACACGATGGTCGCGGGTGCCGGGCTGAACAACCGGGCGTCGGTCGAGTTCGTCGTCGAACATGCGCCGCTCGCGATCGAGAAGCTGGCCGCCCTGGGCGTACCCTTCAATCCCGGATCGCGCGCTGGCGAGGACGATCGCTGGCACCTGACCCGCGAAGGCGGACATAGCCACCGCCGCATCGTCCATGTCGACGACGCGACCGGACAGGCGGTGCAGCTCGCACTCGAAAAGGCGGCTGTGGCGCATCCCAACATCACCCTGTTCCCCGACCGGGCCGCGATCGACCTGATCACCAGCCGGCATGGCGAACGCTATTCGGGCGACGGGCATGTCTGGGGCGTCTATGCGGTCGACCGCGCGACCGGCGAGATCGAGACCTTTACCGGCAGGGCGACGGTGCTCGCTACCGGCGGCGCGAGCCGCGCCTATCTTTTCTCGACATCCCCCAAAGGCGCCACCGGCGACGGCATCGCCATGGCCTGGCGGGCGGGCTGCCGTGTCTCCAACATGGAGTTCATGCAGTTCCACCCGACCTGCCTGTACCATCTGGAGGTCAAGAATTTCCTGATCACCGAGGCCATGCGCGGCGAGGGCGGGCAGCTGAAGCTGCCGACCAATGGCCGCCGCTTCATGCCGCGCTTCGACAAGCGCGCCGAACTGGCACCACGCGATATCGTGGCGCGGGCGATCGACCATGAGATCAAGCGGCTTGGCCTCGACTATGTCCATCTCGACATCAGCCACAAGGATCCGGATTTCGTCGTCGGCCATTTCCCGACGATCCATGCCAAGCTGCTGGGCCTGGGAATCGACATCACCAAGGAGCCGATCCCCATCGTTCCCGCTGCGCATTACACGTGCGGCGGCGTGATGGTCGATCTTGATGGCCGCACCGACCTGCCCGGCCTTTATGCGGCGGGCGAGGTGACGCAGTCGGGCCTGCATGGGGCCAACCGCCTCGCGTCCAATTCGCTGCTCGAATGCCTCGTCTTCGGCGATGCCGCCGCCCAGCACATCAGGGCGAGCTTCGACGATATGCCGCCGCCGCCGCCGATCCGGCCATGGGACGAAAGCCGCGTCACCGATTCCGACGAGGAGGTGATCGTCCAGCATAATTGGCGCGAGATCCGCCGCTTCATGTGGGACTATGTCGGTATCGTGCGGACCACCAAGCGGCTCGAGCGCGCCCAGCACCGGGTGGCGCTGCTCCGTCAGGAGGTCGCCGACTATTATGGCAATTTCCGGGTGACGTCAGACCTGATCGAGCTGCGCAACCTCGTCGACGTCGCCGATCTGATCGTCCGCTCGGCGCTCCACCGCAAGGAAAGCCGCGGCCTGCATTACACGCTCGACTATCCCGACATGCTCGACGAGGCCAGGGACACGATCCTGGTGCCCTGACCGGGCGTCAGCCGCGCGCCGCCATCCGCTCGGCCGCCGAGGGCGAAAGCAGCAGACTTTCGATTACCCAGCGTTCGCGCGCCATATGCGACTTCACCCTGGCGAGCAGCCTGACGACGGCGGGACGATAGCTGTCCCAATGCTTGGGTATGTCGAGGTTGGTGCAACACGCGACATGATCTCTATAATCGTCACCGATCGCGACGCATTCTCGTTTCATCTGTTCGGCAAGCCGCACCTTGTCGGGCGCGCCGCCACGGATGATCGGGTTGAACAGCTCATGATGCTTGAACGCCTGATAGGCGGCAAGGATACGCGTCAGCTCCCAGCGCGACTGCACCAGCAGCGCGGGATCGGGTTCGGCGTCGGGCCTGAGCAGAATATCGCCGCGGCGGATCACCTCCAGCGCCTTGGCCTGATGCTCGTCGAGCCGGGCCAGCAATGTTTCTCGGTGCGTCATGCCCCAGCGCTGCGCCGATATGATGACTGGGAGGTTACCGCCAGCAGCCGGGCCGGCAATATTACGACCAACGTCTTAGCCGCACGGATTTTTTCGACATCCCGGGCGTATATCCGTAGGGAATGGCTATGAGATCGGCATTGAGAAACTTCCTCGGCACCGAGGCGGCGGGCGGGATCGTCCTGATCGTCGCGGCGGCGGCGGCCATGATCGTCGCCAACAGCCCCGTGGCCGACAGCTATTTCGCGCTGCTCCACGCAAAGCTGGGTCCGCTCAGCCTGCTCCACTGGATCAATGACGGTCTGATGGCGCTGTTCTTCCTGCTCGTGGGGCTGGAGATAAAGCGCGAGTTCCTGCGCGGCCATCTTTCGACCTGGGCGGATCGCATCCTGCCCTGCATCGCCGCCGCGGCCGGAATGATCGTCCCCGCCCTGTTCTATCTGGGCTTCGCGGGCAGCGAACCTGGCCTGTCGCGCGGCTGGGCCATCCCGACAGCGACCGACATCGCCTTCGCCATCGGCGTGCTCGCGCTGCTGGAGTCGCGTGCGCCGGCCTCGCTCAAGCTGTTCCTGACGACGATCGCGATCGTCGACGACATGGGCGCGGTCGCGATCATCGCTCTCGCCTATACTGCGGCGATCAGCGGCCCCGCGCTGCTGGCCGCGGCCGTGATCCTGGGCGTGATGAGCCTGCTTGGGAAACTCGGGCTGCGGATGCTCTGGCCCTATCTGCTGCTCGCCACCGCATTGTGGCTGGCCGTGCTGCTATCGGGCGTGCACGCGACCATCGCCGGGGTGCTGGCCGCACTCGCCATCCCGATCGGCGATGATGAGAATTCCCCGCTGGAACGTCTGGAACATGGCCTCCACCCCTGGGTCGCCTTCGCGATCGTGCCGCTGTTCGGCTTCGCCAATGCCGGAGTCTCTTTCGCCGGCATCGGCATCGCCCATGTGCTGGCGCCGCTCCCGCTGGGCATCGCCGCCGGGTTGTTCCTCGGCAAGCAGATCGGCATCTTCGGCAGCGTGCGCCTCGCCGTCGCCTTCGGCCTGGCCCAGCGACCGGCAGGCGCGAGCTGGCGACAAGTCTACGGCGTCGCATTGCTGTGCGGGATCGGCTTCACGATGAGCCTGTTCATCGGCGGCCTGGCCTTCAACGATCCTTTGCTGAGCGACGAGGTGAAGATCGGCGTGCTGGGCGGATCGCTGCTGTCGGCGCTGTGCGGCTTCGCCCTGCTGCGCTGGGCGGCCCCGGGCCCGCGCCCAGGCTGACAGCGTTTATTTTCCCAGCTTGTCCTTCAACGCCTTGAGCGCAGCGAACGGGCCGCTCACAACCTCGTCCTCCGACAATATGCCCGCAGCCTTCAACACGGCCTCGGCATCGGGAGCACGGGGAAAGGGATCGAGGCTCAGCGCCAGGGTCTCGGCGATCGCCTCACCCAGATCCACCGCGCTGCCGCTGTAATCGATCGTGTCGCAATCCTCCACATCGAGTTCGATCTCCTCCGCATCGCCTTCTGGCACGAAGCGCAGGCTGAAAGCCTCGTCGATCGCCACGGGTACCGGCCCGCCCGTCGCCACGCAGGCCTGCTCGGCCATCGCCCGAACCCGGCCTTCGGCGAGGATCGTCTCGCCTTCGCGCCGCAGCGCGGCATCCGCCGCCAGTAGCGCGAGCGAAAT
>SCUQ01000080.1 GCA_004297635.1 Rhizorhabdus sp.
TGATGACCCGATCGCTGACAATGTCGGTGACGGTGGCGACATGACCCGAGCGCATCGAACCGATCGCCTTGAACACCAGCACCGATCCTACCGCCGGCGAATTGCCGCGGATATATTTGCCGACGGCCTGGTTCCACCAGGATGCCGCGGCGCCGAACAGCTGGATGCCGGAGAACATGCGGGCGAAGGGCGCGCACTGGATGGTCTGGGCCTGGGCCGCAGCCGGCGCAATCGTCATGCCCACAAGCATCAGGGCACCGGCAATCGCGCGCAACGTCTTGGTCATAAGGAAGTTCCCACCCCGTCCGTAGCCTGTGATAGGCAGCACATCGGGCGGCAGGAAACCCCCTTAGGGTTGATGAAATCCTAACACGCGGCGAGTCGTTGGCGCCGTGCGGTGACCTGCAACTTATCCACAGCAACGGTGAGACGAAGGTCGCAGAATCGGTCGGCAGCACATCGCCCAGCAAGGCGAATCGCCATGCTGCAGCGCACAAGCGATCGCTGCCCAGCTTCTCACGTCCGGGAATGATGGAGCGCTACAGCGCCACGCTGTCGAAGCGGATCGGTGCCCCGATCGCGGCATTGGCCAGGCTTCCCTCCCACATCACGCGATGACCGCGGATGATCGTGCCGACCGGCTTGCCCGTTAGCGCCATGCCGGTGAACGGCGACCATCCGCAGCGGGACGCCAGCCAGCTTTCCTCGATCGTCCAGCGCGCCTTGAGATCGACCAAGGTGAAATCGGCATCATAGCCCAGTGCGATCCGGCCCTTGGTGCGCAGGCCGAACACGCGCTGCGGCCCGGCGGAGGTCAGCTCGATGAGATGCTGGAGGGTCAGCCGTCCCTCGGCGACATGGTTCAGCATCAGCGGCAGCAGGGTCTGGACGCCGGGCATGCCGCTGGGGCTGGCCGGATAGGTCTTCGCCTTCTCCTCGATGGTGTGCGGCGCATGGTCCGAACCCAGCACATCCGGCACCCCCTGGCGCAGATAGTGCCACAGCCCGTCGCGATGCGCGCCCGACCGGATCGGCGGGTTCATCTGCGCATAGGTGCCGAGCCGCGGATAGGCCTCCTCGCCGGCCAGGGTCAGGTGCTGCGGCGTCACCTCGCAGGTGGCGATATCCTTGTTCTGCGCGATCAGTGCCAGCTCGTCGGGGGTGGTGATGTGCAGGATATGGATCTTGCGGCCCGTCTCGCGCGCGATCTTCAGGATGCGGCGGGTGGCGAGCAGCGCGCTTTCGTCGTCGCGCCATACCGGATGGCTCGCCGGATCGCCCTCGACCCGCTCGCCCTGACGCGCGATCATCCGCTGTTCGTCCTCGGCGTGGATCGCGACCCGGCGCCGGCCGGCGCGCAGCACGCGGGCCAGATGCTCGTCCTCGGCGACGAGCAGATTGCCGGTCGAGCTGCCCATGAAGATCTTCACCCCCGCGGTGCCGGGCAGCTGCTCCAGTTCGGCGAGCGCCTCGGCATTTTCGGTGGTCGCGCCGACATAGAAGGCGTGGTCGCACCACATCCGGTCCTTCGCGCGGGCCAGCTTGTCGTTCACCGCCTCGGCCGAATCGGTATTGGGCTTGGTGTTCGGCATCTCGAACACGGCGGTGACGCCGCCGAGCACGGCCGCGCGGCTGCCCGATTCGAGATCCTCCTTCGCCTCCAGCCCCGGTTCGCGGAAATGGACCTGGCTATCGATCACGCCGGGCAGCACGTCCAGCCCGGTGCAGTCGATCGTCTCGCCGGCAGCGCCGTCGACGCCGATTCCGGCGATCTTGCCGCCGGTCACGCCGACGCTGGTCCGTATGGGGCCACCCACGGTCCAGACGGTGCCGTTCTTGAGAATCAGGTCAAAGGTCATGGCGATCACCGTTCGGGGTTAACTTGCGGGCAGGTAGCTCCTACCTTCGCTGCATGGCTGATACCACCCTCGAAGATCGCGCGCTCATCCGTCTCTCGGGCGAAGGCGTCCGGGATTTCCTGCAAGGCCTCGTCACCAACGACGTGGCCGGCGCCCTGCCAGTCTGGGCGGGGCTGCTCACCGCGCAGGGCAAGGCCCTGTTCGACTTCATCATCTGGGGCGATGGCGATGATCTCCTCATCGACTGCGAGGCGGAGCAGGCCGATGCGCTCGCCCGGCGGCTGATGCTCTACCGCCTCCGCAGGCCGATCACGATCGCCCGCGACGACGGCCTGGCCGTGCACTGGTCGCCTGACGGGCATGACGGGGCGGCCGATCCGCGCCTGCCGTCGCTCGGGCGCCGCTGGATCGCACCGGCGGACGGCGCGGCCGATGGCTGGCACGCGCACCGTCGCGCGCTGGGCGTGCCCGAGGGCGTGGCCGAACTCGGTTCGGACAAGAATCTCTGGCTCGAATGCAATGCCGATCTGCTGAACGGGGTCAGCTTCACCAAGGGCTGCTATGTCGGCCAGGAGAACACCGCGCGGATGAACTGGCGCAACAAGGTCAACCGGCGGCTGGTGATGCTACCCGACGGCACGGTCGAGCGCCGCCAGATGGATGGCCTCGACGCCGCACTGATTCCCGACTGGATGAAGGCGGGGCTGGCCGGGCAGGCATGATCCTCCCGGCAGGCGCCCGGTAACGGACGGATCAGGCGCGCAGCGCTTCCGCCGACTCGCCATCGAGCCACCCTTCCGCGCGGAGGATCGCCACCCGGTTGCGCGCCACCGGCACCTGCAGCCCGTTGACCAGTTCCAGCGTGAAGGCGCGGCCATCGCGGTGCCAGCGCCGCACCGCATCGCGCGCCACCCACCAGCTGCGGTGCACCTGCAGCCCTTGCCCCGGGTCCAGCCCCGCCACCACATCGCGCATCACGCCGAAGTGCAGGCTCGACCGGCCATGGAGATGGACGCGGACATGATGGTCCTCCATCTGCAGGCACAGCGCATGGGCGAGCAGATGATCGGGCAGGGCGGTGACGCTCTTGCGGGGGCGGCCGAAGCGGAACAGCGAGGGGATCAGATTCTTGCGCCCGAGCTCCAGCCAGACGAGCCCGCCCATCGCCGGCAGCGCGACGACCACGGTCAGCCAATACCATTCGAACGCCCGCATTCCCGCCGCGCGCATCGGCCAGAACAGCGCGGTCGCGGCGGCGCCGAGCGCGGCGAGGGGCACGCAGGCGACCAGCATCACCGCCGCGCCCGAAAACAGCGGCGGGAAGCCGCGGCGCGGCCCCAGCAGCAGGCCCGCCACCACGCAGGGCCACAGGATCAGGCTGCCGGCCCAGAACAGCACGGTCCAATAAGCGAGCCGGGTGAAGACCGGCGAGGCATAGCTGCCGAACGGGCCGATGAACCCGAATTCCAGCCCGGCGAGCGTCGCCCAGCCGAGCACGCTGGCCCAGCGTTCGGGCCGTCCGATCAGGTCGTCGAAGTCCATCGCGGTTTTTCTGTGCCAAGCGGACGGAATCGGCAAGAGGAAGCCCATCTGCCCGTTCGCCCATTCACGAAGAAAGGGTCGCACCTCCCGAAAAGCGCAGCCAGACACCCGCGCGAAGCAAGGGAGCAAGGTACATGCTGGCAGCTATCGCAAGACGGTTCGGACGATCGGGCGGACTGAAGCCGTTGCGCGCACTGCTCGACGAGCGCCTCGCCGCCGAGCGGCGGCCGACCGCCACCTATGTCGGCAACAATCGCGTCCTGGTCGGCACGCGGGTCGGCGACCGCACCATCGCTTATTATGTCGAGGCCGACGATCGGCTGCTGAGCCCCTGGTTCATCGTCACCGGACAGTTCGAAACCGAACTGACCAACTATTTCCTCCGGCACCTGCGGCCCGACAGCCATTGCATCGATGCCGGTTCCAACTTCGGCTATTATAGCTGCCTGATGGCGCGCTACTGCCCGGAAGGGCGGGTGATCGGGATCGAGGCGGACCGCCATATCGCCGATCTCGCGCGCGACAATCTGTTCATCAACAATCTCCACGGCGGCGCCGACATCATCTGCGCCGCCGTCGCCGACCGCTGCGAGGAGATCACCCTCTATCGGCGTGCGTCTCGATCGGGGAACACCAGCATCGTGCAGGTAGGGGCCAATTTCACCACCGCGCTCGGCGAGCCGCCCGCCGAGCCGTTCACCGTGCCCGGTATCCGCATCGACGATCTCGCCGATCGGATGCAGGGCAAGGTCGATTTCATCAAGATCGACGTCGAGGGCGCCGAGCCGCTGGCGCTGGCCGGCGCCAGCGAAACGATCCGGCGCAATCGCGACCTGTCGATCGTGATGGAATGGTCGCCCGGCCAGGTCGGCGCCGCCGGCTTCGACCTGCGCCAGTTCACCAGCGACATCGCGGCTCTCGGCCTGCGCTGCTTCGCGCTCGATCGCCATGGCGAACGGCCGATCGAGACGGGCGCGCTGGCGGCGATGCCCTATCAGGCCGGCATCGTGATGCGGCGGTTCGATGCGGCCTGATTCACCGCTGACCGACGCGCGCCATCATGTCCGCGAGCCTTCATTCCAGCCGCCTGCGCGACTGAAAACGCCCTTCCGTCGACGTGCGGACCTTGCCAGTCCAGACTGGTTGGCGTACCGGAGCCCCCGTCAGCCCAGGGCCGGATTACCGCCGGTTTGCCGACGTTGCGCTGGGCTCCGTGCACTTCATAGGGGTGGGAATATTATGAGCGTCTACCTGGATTATCTCGCCGAAATCGAAAGCAGGAGAATTCAGGGGCTTGCTCCCAAACCGATCGACGATGGCGGCCTCGTCTTCGAGATGATCGCCCTGATCAAGGATACCGGCAACGAGCACCGCGCCGATGCCCTCAAATTCTTCATCTACAACACCCTTCCCGGCACGACGAGCGCCGCGTCGGTCAAGGCCGGCTTCCTGAAGCAGATCATCCTCGGCGAAGCGGTCGTTCCCGAAATCACGCCCGGCTTCGCGCTCGAGCTGCTGTCGCACATGAAGGGCGGCCCCTCGATCACCGTGCTGCTCGACATCGCGCTGGGCGATGCGCCCGCGGTCGCCGCGCTGGCCGGCGACGTGCTGAAGACCCAGGTCTTTCTGTACGACGCCGACATGCACCGGCTGAGCGAAGCCTTCCATGCCGGCAACGCCATCGCGAAGGACGTCCTGGAAAGCTATGCGAAGGCGGAGTTCTTCACGAAGCTTCCCGACGTCGAGGACGAGATCGAGGTCGTCACCTTCATCGCCGGCGAAGGCGATATCTCGACCGATCTTCTGTCGCCCGGCAACCAGGCGCATTCGCGCTCGGACCGCGAGCTGCACGGTCAGTGCATGATCTCGCCCGAAGCGCAGCAGGCGATCGTCGCGCTCAAGGCGCAGCACCCCGGCAAGCGGGTGATGCTGATCGCCGAAAAGGGCACGATGGGCGTGGGCTCGTCGCGGATGTCCGGCGTCAACAATGTGGCGCTGTGGACCGGAAAGCCGCAGAGCCCCTATGTGCCGTTCGTCAACTATGCGCCGGTCGTCGCGGGCACCAACGGCATCTCGCCGATCTTCGCC
>SCUQ01000081.1 GCA_004297635.1 Rhizorhabdus sp.
ATCGGCGGCAACACCGATATCTACCGCGTCGGCATCGGCGGCGGCGCGCCGCAGCGGCTGACCACGTCGCCGGGCATCGATACCGGCGCCAGCTATTCGCCCGACGGATCGAAGATCGTGTTCGAGAGCGACCGTTCGGGCACCCAGCAGCTCTATGTCATGAACGCCGACGGTTCGGGCCAGAACCGGATCAGCTTCGGCTCGGGCCGCTATGGCAGCGCCGCGTGGAGCCCGCGGGGCGACCTCATCGCCTTTACGAAGATCGGCGGCGGCTTCGCGGTCGGGACCATGAACATCGACGGATCGGGCGAGAAGATCCTGACCAATGGCTGGCAGGACGAGGGGCCGAGCTGGTCCCCCAACGGCCGGGTGATCATGTTCTTCCGCACCGGCCAGGGCTCGGGCAAGGCCGATCTCTGGTCGGTCGACCTGACCGGGGTCAACGAGCGGCCGGTGCCGACGCCGCTCGACGGGTCCGATCCCGCCTGGGGGCCGTTGTTGCCGTAACATGCCCGGTTTTTCGGGAGCATCTCGGAATAAAAGACGTTATTGAACCGTAACCAGTTGGAAGGAGAATCTAGATGGCGCGTCTGACGATGAAAATCGCGCTGGTGTCGGCGCTGGCTTTGAGCGTTGCTGCCTGCAGCAAGAAGAAGGTCGAGGAACTGCCCCCGCCGCCGCCCACGGCTGCTCCCGCCCCCACGCCAGAGGCGCCGCCCCCACCGCCGCAGACCGGCCCGGTCCCCGGCTCGCGCGCCGATTTCATTTCCCAGGCGGGCAGCGACACGGTCTATTTCGGCACCGACGCCTATGATGTCGATGCCGAGGATCAGGCGACCCTGACCCGCCAGGCGCAGTGGCTGGCCAAATATCCGAACGTCTCGGTGACGATCGAAGGCCATTGCGACGAGCGCGGCACCCGCGAATATAACCTCGCGCTCGGCGAGCGCCGGGCCAATGCGGCGAAGAACTTCCTCGTCCAGGCGGGCGTCCCTGCGTCGCGCCTCTCGGTGATCAGCTATGGCAAGGAACGCCCGGCCGCGACCGGTTCGGACGAAGCCAGCTGGGCGCAGAACCGCCGCGCCGTGACGGTTGTGCCGAACTAAGCACCGGCCGTAAGGCTGCGCGAGAAGGCCGCCGGCTGGTGCCGGCGGCCTTTTTCGTTGCGGGTTGGGGTCAGTCCAAACTTACCAGATGGTCCCGCAGCGCCCGCGCGTCGTGCAGCGCGTTGTGCGGCACCTTGCTGTTGCGCGCGGTCGAGAAGCCGGGCGTACGGTGGAATTCGAAGCGCATATGGCGGATGTCGACGATCTCGGTCTCGCCGACCAGCAGCAGCCGGCAGAACAGGGCGATATCCTCGGGCCAGTCCGCGATGATCACCGCATCGGGATCATTGGCGAGATAGGCCGCGATGTCGTGGGCGGCGGCGACCCGGTCGAGCCGGTTGAACAGCATCGGCGGCACCGCTTCGAGATAGGGCCTGACATGTTTCTCAACCCAGGGGTGCCAGGCCCCCTCGAACGGGATCACGACATAATAATCCTGGTCACCGTCCTCGGGGACCAGCGCGAGGCTCAGCAGGTCGCCGCCAAAGCCGTTGAACTCGGTATCGAGATAATAGCGCATCCAAACCCCAACACGTCATTCCGGCGGACGCCGGAATCTCCTGGCCTTGTCTTCGCAGGGAGAACAGCGAGATCCCAGCTTTCGCCGGGATGACGGTATAAATCCACCCTTATGCTTCTTCGGACGACGCATCTCGGCCCGCGTCGTCGCGCTGCCGCGGCGGCAACCGCACCGTCTCGTTGCGCGCGACGCCCCGATCAAGATAGAAAATGATCCAGAATCAAGGGTTTCAGAAAAATTATGTGGCATCGCGGTCACAGGTCGGCGGCGATGTCGTTTCGCCGACCGATCCGGGTTGCACCCCGATTCGCCCTCCCCTAGAGGCGCACCCCTCTGCAGAGATAACGTTACGAAAACCAAGGGGATTTCATGAAAAACTATGTTCTGGCGGCTGCTTTTGCGGCCGGTCTTGCCGCGCCTGCCATGGCGCAGGACAGCGCCGCCTTCACCGGTTTCCGCGTCGAGGCGCTTGCCGGCTATGACAATGTCGACGTGTCGGGTCTGAAGAACCCCGATGGCGTGCTGTACGGCATCGGCGCCGGCTATGATGTGGCGCTCGGCGGCCTGGTCGTCGGCCTCGAGGCGGACGTCACCGATTCGACCGCCAAGATCAAGCTCGCCGGTCCGGATATCGAGAGCGATCGCGATCTGTATGTCGGTGGCCGTATCGGAACCATCATCGGTTCGGGCCTGCTCTATGCGAAGGCCGGCTACACCAACGCCCGCTTCGAGCAGGACGGCTTCGGCGGCACCAATGGCGACGGCGTCCGCGCCGGCCTGGGCTACGAATATCTGCTGTCGGGCAAGTCCTATCTGAAGCTCGAATATCGCTATTCGAACTATGAAGGTGGCATCGAGCGCAACCAGGCCGTCGCCGGCTTCGGTTTCCGCTTCTGATCGAAGCTTCGGGGGCGCTCTACAGGGCGCTCCCGAGTCTTCCCCCACATTCTAACCCAGCGCTTCATCCAGCAGCCGCGCCAATCGCAGCCCGCCCCGCGCCACCTGGCGCCGCAGTACCGGGATCAGCGCCGCCACCTTCGCATTGTCCAGCACCGGCCGGTTCGCCGGCACCGGCGCGCAGGCGTCGCCGAGCAGCGCGGCATAGGCGTCGTGCGCGACCTGCCAGCTTTCCCGGCTCCAATCCTCGACAGCGCCCTGCTTCATGGCGGGCCGCTCGGCCACCGGCACCTCGGCCAATATGCCTCCCGGTCCGTCCACCGGGGTCGAGATCGCGCGCTCGGCGAGCAGACCGTCCCAGATGCTGTGCAGATTGCTGTTCGGCACATGGCCATAATCGGCCTTCATGTCGTTGCCGCCGCGATCGTGGCGATCGCCGGCATGGAGCGGCTGGTGCAGGTCGCCCATGAAATGGACGAGGAACAGCAGCG
>SCUQ01000082.1 GCA_004297635.1 Rhizorhabdus sp.
CTGGCGCTGCTGCCGCTGCTCACCGGCCTGCCGCTGCTGTTCGGCCCGATCCATATCGCCATATTGGAGATGATCATCGACCCGGTCTGCGCGACCGTCTTCGAGGCCGAACGCGAGGAGGCCGACATCATGGACCGTCCCCCGCGCGACGGCGAGGCGCGGCTGTTCACCTGGGCCAGCATCGGCTGGAGCGTGATCTGGGGCGGCGTCGGCTTTCTGTTGCTGGCGGCGATCTTCCTGATCGCCAGCCTGGGCAGCGGCCTTGCGGAGGCGCAGGTGCGCGGCATGACCTTCTTCGCGCTGATCGGCGTCATCGTCGCCCTCATCCTCGCCAGCCGGTCGTCGAGCGCATCGCTGTGGCAGGCGCTGCGCGGCGGGAATCCGATGCTGCGCTACATCCTCGCGGCGATCGCCGGGTTCGCGGCGCTCACCGCGACCCTGCCGTGGCTGGCCGGCATCCTCGGCTTCCGGTCGCTCCACGGTATCGAGATCGTGGTGGCGCTGGCCACCGGCACAGTCCTGCTGCTGCTGCTCGAACAGCTCAAGCGGCTCGCCGCGCGCGTTGCCCTGCCCGCCTGGCTCGGCCGGTCATGATCATGCTGCAATATCTGGGCTATGCGCTGGCGCTGGGCCTGCTGATCGGCCTCGAACGCGGCTGGAGCACGCGCGAGGATGCGGCGGGAACGCGGGTCGCGGGGCTGCGCACCTTCGGCGTGCTCGGGCTCACGGGCGGGGTCGCCGGCCTGCTGCCGCCCGCCGTGGCGGCGATCGCGGTGCTGGCGGCGGGCGCGATCCTGCTGACCGGCTATATCCGGCGCAGCGCCCGCGCCGACGGGCTCAGCGCCACCAGCGCGATCGTCGGGGTGGTGACGATGCTGCTCGGCATGGCGGCGACCACCGGTTTCGCGACGGAGGCGGTGGCCGCCGCCGCGGCGTTGAGCCTGATCCTGTCGATGCGCGATACACTGCATCACTGGCTGCGCGGATTGACCGCGGCGGAGGTCCGCTCGGCCTTCCGCTTCGCCATCATCGCGCTCGTCGTCCTGCCGCTGGCGCCGGATCGCGCGATGGGGCCGATGGACGCATGGAATCCGCACCGTCTGTGGCTGGTGGTGGTGCTCGTCTCGGGCCTGTCCTTCGCCGGCTATATCGCGGTCCGCCGGGTCCGGCCGGCGCGCGGGCTGCTGCTCGCCGCGCTGTTCGGCGCGGTCGTCTCGTCGACGGCGGTGACGGCCGCCTTCGCGCGGCGGCTGCGCAGCGGCGATGGCGATGCCGCCGCGCTGGCCGCCGGCATCGCACTGGCATCGGTGGTGATGGTCGCCCGCGTGCTGCTGCTGACAGCGATCCTGGCGCCGCCCGCCCTGCCCTCGCTCGCGCTCGTCGCCGGCCCTGCCCTGCTGATCGCGGTGCTGTGCGCGCTGCTCGCCTGGCGGCGCAGCGGCGCGGCGTCGGACGCGGGGAGCATCACGCTGGGCAATCCGCTGGAGGTCGGCGTCGCGCTGGGCCTTGCCGGGCTGGTCGCGCTCCTCTCGCTCGCCGGCCAGTGGGCGCTGCAGCGCTTCGGCCATGCCGGCCTGGCCGTCACCCTGCTGATCACCGGCTTCGCCGATGTCGACGCGGCGATCCTGGCCTATGCCAATCTCCCCGCCCCCGCGCTCGACGGCCGCCTTGCCGGGATCATCCTTGCCGG
>SCUQ01000083.1 GCA_004297635.1 Rhizorhabdus sp.
GCCGCGGCGATCGAGGCACACCAGCCTGGGCCGGCGGCATCCAGCACTGCCGGGGCGAGCGCGGCGATGCGGACCCGGCCGCGCGGGATTTTCTCCGCTTCGCATAGCTTGCCGAAATGTTCGGCGGCGCGGCCCGAATGGAGCAACACCGCGCCGCCGCCTTCGCGCAGCGCGGCAAGAGCCTTCGCGCCGAAACGGTCGATCGCCGCGCTGCGATAGACGATGCGCCGGTCGATGCTGATCGCGTCATGCCCGACATCGCGATAATCCTCCCCCGCGAGGTGGAGTGCGGTCCCGACGCCATTTTCGGCTGCTGCTTCCAGCATCATCGCGGCATCGCCCCGCCCGGTACGGATGTCGGAAAAGCCCGCCGCCTTGAGCGCGCGGGCCGTGGCATCGCCGACGGCATAGGCCGGGAGCCCGGCATAGGCGTTCACGGCCTTGCCCGCCTGCCGCACGGCATTGGCGCTGGTCACGAACAATGCGTCATAGCCATCGGCGGCAGGCGCCCCCCAGGCGATCGGCTCGATCCGGAAGATCGGCGAGACGACCGGCCGCCAGCCTTCGTCGAAGGCGCGCTTCGCGGTCATGCTCGCCCCCGGCTCGGGGCGCAGGATCAGCAGCGGGGCGCGGCTCATGCGCCGGTAAACAAGGCGCGCAGCCGGGGCGATGCGCTGTCGAGCAGGCGATGTGCCAGGGCGGCGGCGTCTCCGGTCTGCAACAGCATCGCCTCCCCCGAGCGGCATTCGCCGCCATCCTCGGTCAATATCTCGGCGCGCAGATGGAGCCCCGCGCCGGATCGTATCGCCAGCGCGGCGACCGGGGAGCGGCAGTCGGCTCCCAGCGCGGCGAGCAGCGCGCGCTCGGCCGAAACGCAGGCATTGGTCACGGTATCGTCGATCGCGCCAAGCAGAGCCCGCATATCCTCCCGGGTGGCAAGCGTCTCGATGCCGACCGCCCCCTGGGCCGGGGCGGGGAGCATTTCCTCGACCGGAATGGGGTGGCCGATCTCGCTGCGCCCCAGCCGGTCGAGCCCGGCGCCGGCCAGCAGGGTGGCCTCCGCCTCGCCCCCCGCCAGTTTGGCGAGACGCGTATCGACATTGCCGCGGAACAGCACGATCTCGGCATCGGGCCGCGCGCGGCGGACCTGTGCCGAACGGCGCGGCGAGGATGTGCCGACGCGAGCATTGGCGGGCAGCGCGGCGAGCGACTCGACGCCGATCAGCCGATCGCGGACATCGGCGCGCGGCAGCATCGCGGCGATCACGATGTCGGACGGGCGGATCGTCTCGACATCCTTCATCGAGTGGACCGCGAAGTCGATCGCGCCGTCGGTCAGCGCCCGGTCAAGCTCCTTGGTCCACAGCGCCTTGCCGCCGACCTCGGCCAGCGCGCGATCCTGGATCCGGTCGCCGCTGGTCTTGATCGTGACGATCTCGATCGCGTCTTCGCCCCAGCCATGGGCGGTGCGGAGCGCTGCTATGGTCATTCGCGCCTGGGTCAGGGCAAGCGGCGATCCGCGGGTGCCAAGGCGGAGCGGACGGGCAGGGAGGGAAGC
>SCUQ01000084.1 GCA_004297635.1 Rhizorhabdus sp.
GATCAGCGCCGCGATCGCTGTTGCGGCGATCACCGCGATGACGGCGCTGGGCAACCAGCTGTCGACCACATTTTCCAATGTCAGCAACAATATGAAGGCCAGCTAAGGCCCGCTATCCAATCGGCTTCCGCTGCCCCGGCCGGTGCGTATCTGCCGGCCGGGGATCCCGGAGGGAAAGTCTCGAGGGGCCTTGCCCCTCACCGAGCTGTTCCCTAACTGTTCACGGGTGACTCATGACATCCCCGTTCCCGAGCCTGGCTATCTGCGCGGGCTCAATCCGCCCCAGCGCGAGGCGGTCCTCACCACTGAAGGACCGGTGCTCGTGCTGGCCGGGGCCGGCACCGGCAAGACCGCAGCGCTGACCGCGCGTCTCGCGCATCTGGTCGCCACGCGTCGCGCCTGGCCGTCCGAGATATTAGCCGTCACCTTCACCAACAAGGCCGCGCGCGAGATGCGCGAGCGGGTCGGGCGCCTGCTCGGCGAAGCGGTCGAAGGCATGCCCTGGCTCGGCACCTTCCACTCGGTCGCCGCGCGGATGCTGCGCCGCCATGCCGAACTGGTCGGCCTGACCCCCAGCTTCACCATCCTCGACACCGACGATCAGCTGCGCCTGCTCAAGCAGCTGCTGGCGGCGGCCGATATCGACGAGAAACGCTGGCCTGCGCGCCAACTCGCCGGGTTGATCGACCGCTGGAAGAATCGCGGCCTGACCCCGGCCGACATCGATGCGGGCGAGAGCGAGCTGTTCGCCAATGGCCGCGGCGGGGAACTCTATCAGCAATATCAGGATCGGCTGCGCGCGGTGAATGCCTGCGACTTCGGCGATCTGCTGCTCCACATGCTGGTGATCCTGAAGACCCACCGGGACGTGCTCGCAGATTATCAGCAGCGCTTTCGCTATGTGATGGTCGACGAATATCAGGACACCAACAGCGCCCAGTATCTCTGGCTCCGCCTGATCGCACAGGAACGCAAGAATATCTGCTGCGTCGGCGATGACGATCAGTCGATCTATTCGTGGCGCGGTGCCGAGGTGGCCAATATCCTGCGATTCGAACGTGACTTCCCGGGCGCGACCGTGATCAAGCTGGAGCAGAATTACCGCTCCACCCCGCATATCCTGGCCGCCGCATCGGGGCTGATCGCGCACAATGGCGGCCGGCTGGGCAAGACGTTGTGGACGGAGGAAGGCGATGGCGAGAAGCTGAACATCGTCGGCATCTGGGACGGTCCCGAGGAAGCCCGCCGGATCGGTGATGATATCGAGGCGCATGAGCGGGGCGGCGGCAAGCTCGATGAGGTGGCGATCCTGGTCCGCGCCCAGTTCCAGACCCGCGAGTTCGAAGATCGCTTCATCGCGATCGGGCTGCCCTACCGGATCGTCGGTGGGTTCCGATTCTACGAGCGCGCCGAAATCCGCGATGCGCTGGCCTATCTGCGGGTGATCAGCCAGCCTGCCGACGATCTCGCCTTCGAGCGGATCGTCAACACGCCGAAGCGTGGCCTGGGCGACAAGGCGGTGGCGAAGCTCCATCTCCTCGCCCGCGCCGAGGATATCCCGCTGACCTTGGCCGCCGCGCGCATTCTGGGCACCGACGAACTCACGCCGCAGGCGCGCCGCGCGCTGGGCAGTCTGATCGGCGACATCGCTCGCTGGCGCGATCTGCTCAGTCAGCTGCCGCATGCCGAGCTGACTCGCCAGATTCTGGAAGAATCGGGCTATGTCGCGATGCTCCAGAACGAAAAGTCGACCGAGGCTGACGGCCGCCTCGAAAATCTCAGCGAGCTGACCCGGGCGATGGAGGATTATGAGAATCTTCCGGCTTTTCTGGAGCATGTCAGCCTCGTCATGGACAATGACGCCGATGCCGATGCCGCCAAGGTGACGATCATGACGATCCACGCCGCCAAGGGGCTGGAGTTCGACACGGTGTTCCTGCCGGGCTGGGAGGAGGGGGTATTTCCCTCGCAGCGCTCGCTCGACGAGGGAGGGCTGGCCAGCCTCGAGGAGGAGCGGCGGCTCGGCTATGTCGCGATCACCCGGGCGCGCCGGCGCTGCACCATCCTCCATGCCGCCAATCGCCGCATCTACGGGCAATGGACGTCGTCTATCCCGTCGCGCTTCGTCGGCGAACTGCCCCCGGCTCATGTCGAAAGCGAAACGACCATGTCCGGCGGCGAGTCGCTGTGGCGCGCCCAATGGTCCGAACATGCCGATCCCTTCGCACATGTCGCGCTGCCAGCCCGGCCCCCGGCCCTGCGACCGCGC
>SCUQ01000085.1 GCA_004297635.1 Rhizorhabdus sp.
CCGGCCTCAACACGCTGATCGACTTTCGCTACACGCAGCATTTCAAAGCGCCGCGCGGCAGCGGTGGTGCCGGGTCCAACCGTACCGGCGCGGGCGGCAACGACCTGATCATCCGGGTTCCGGTCGGCACCCAGATATTGTCCGAGGACAAGGAGGACGTGCTCGCCGACTTCACCGTCCCGGGCAAGCGCGAGATATTCCTGCGCGGCGGTGATGGCGGGCGCGGCAATGCCAGCTACAAGACATCGACAAACCGGGCGCCGCGCCAGCATGGCAGCGGCTGGCCGGGCGAAGAGATGTGGGTCTGGCTGCGGCTCAAGCTGCTCGCCGATTGCGGGCTGGTGGGCTTGCCCAATGCCGGCAAATCGACCTTCATCAACGCCGTGTCGAATGCCAAGGCGAAGGTCGGCGCCTATCCCTTCACCACGGTTCGGCCTCAGCTCGGCGTCGCCAGCCACAAGGGGCGGGAATTCGTCGTCGCCGACATCCCCGGCCTGATCGAGGGCGCGGCGGAAGGCGCCGGCATCGGTGATCGCTTCCTGGGCCACATCGAACGGTGTCGCGTGCTGCTCCATCTGGTCGATGCCAGCGGCGACGATCCGGTCGGCGGCTATGAGATCGTCGAGAGCGAGCTGGAAGCCTATGGCGCCGGTCTGGCCGACAAGCCAAAGGTCATCGCGCTCAACAAGATCGATGCGGTGGAGCCGAAGCTGCTCGACAAGCTCGCCAAGAAGCTCGCGAAGAAGGCGGGGGCGGAGGTGATGCTGCTGTCGGGGGCCAGCGGCGAAGGCCTTCCCGAAGTGCTGGATCATATCATAGAGATACTGGGGCCCACACCCGAGGCGGTTGCCGCCAATGACGATGGGGCGGAACCCTGGTCGCCGATTTGAGCCGATGCCCGCCGTCCGATTCTCTCCAGCGCATTGTCCCCGGCTGATCGTCAAGATCGGATCGGCGCTGCTTGTCGATGCCGATGGCAAGGTCCGGCGCGACTGGCTGCAGGGCGTCGTCGCTGACATCGCCGCGCGGCACGCCGCCGGCCAGAAGGTGGCGGTGGTCTCGTCGGGCGCCATTGCGCTGGGCGCGCGACGGCTCGGGCTGGCCAAGGGCGGGCGGGCGAGCCTCGAGGATGCGCAGGCCGCCGCGGCGACCGGGCAGATCGCCTTATCGCACTGCTGGGCGGAGCTGCTTCACGATCGGGGGCTGACCGCCGCGCAGATGCTTGTGACGCTCGACGATCTCGAGGACCGCCGCCGCTATCTCAACGCGGCCTCCACTCTCGATCGGCTGCTCAGCCTCGGTGTGGTTCCTGTCATCAACGAGAATGATTCGGTCGCGACCGAAGAGATACGCTTCGGCGACAATGACCGGCTGGCGGCCCGCATCGGCCAGGCGGCCGAGGCGCAGGGGGTGATCCTGCTGTCCGACATCGATGGTCTCTACACCGCGAACCCGCATCGTGACCCTGCGGCGAAGCTCGTTCCGGAGGTGCGCCGCATCGATTCGCGGATCCGCGCCATGGCCGATGCCGGTTCGGCCTCCGGCATGGGATCGGGCGGGATGGTGTCGAAGCTGGAAGCGGCGCGAATCGCACAGCGTTCCGGCGCGCATCTCGCGATCATCTCCGGCAAGCGCGATCATCCGCTCGCGGCTTTCGATGCCGAAGGCCGGGGCACCGTCTTCGTGGGGGAGAAGCAGGGCACGGCACGCAAGGCATGGCTTGCCGGCCGGTTGACGGTGCGGGGGCAGATCGTCGTCGATGCCGGCGCCTCGAACGCGCTGCTGCAGGGACGCAGCCTGCTCGCGGCCGGCGCGCTTTCCGTGGAAGGGCGCTTCGCGCGCGGCGATGTCGTGGATATCGTCGGGCCCGATGGGCATGCGATTGCACGGGGCCTGGCCGAATATGATGCCGACGACGCGGCGAAAATCGTCGGGCGCCGCTCGGACGCGCTGGAGGCCATTCTTGGCTATGCGCCGCGATCTGCGCTGGTCCATCGCGATCATATGGTGCTGATGTGATTCTCGCGGTCACCGGGGGGACAGGCTTCCTCGGCGGTCATGTGCTGCGCGAGGCGGCGGCTCGCGGACATCAGATACGGGCGCTGACCCGCAGCCCGCAGCTCCCCCGGCCCAATGTCGAATGGGTGAAGGGCACGCTGGAAGATCATCCGGTCCTAGCCGATCTGATCGAGGGTGCCGATGCCGTCATCCATATCGCCGGTGCGATCAACGCGCGCGTGCTGGCCGGTTTCGTCGAGGCGAACGTCACCGGGACCGCTTCGATGCTCACCGCGGCAGAGGCCGTCGGCGTCAGGCGTTTCATCCATGTCTCCTCGCTGTCGGCGCGGGAGCCCGACCTGTCCGACTATGGCTGGTCCAAATGGGGCGCCGAACGGCTGGTCCGCGATGCACCGCTCGACTGGACGATCGTCCGGCCGCCGGCCATCTATGGCGGCGGCGATCGCGAAATGCTGGAGCTGTTCCGCATCGCCAAGGCCAAGGGCGTGCTGCCATTGCCCCCCAGGGGGCGGCTGTCGCTGATCGAAGCCGGCGATCTGGCCCGGCTGCTGCTCGACCTCGCCATGGCCGATGCCGCGATCGGCCAGACCTATGAGCCCGACGACGGGATCGCCCAAGGCTATAGCCACCGCGAGTTCGGGAAGCTGATCGGGGCGGCGGTCGGCCGGCCTCGGCTTCTTACCCTTGCCGTGCCGCGCTTCGCGCTACGGCTGGCGGCCATGGCGGAGCGGCTCCGCCATGGCGAGCGGGCGAAGCTGACGCCTGACCGGGTCCGTTATTTCTGCCATCCCGATTGGGTGGTTCAGGCGCGGCCGCCGACAGACATCTGGCGGCCGGCCGTCACCGCCGCGGAAGGGTTCAAGGCGACCGCCGACTGGTATCGCCGGCAAGGCTGGCTTTGATCGCTCAGCCGATCCCCGTGGTGAAGTGGATCACGAAGGCGATGAAGCTGGCGATCAGCCCGCACACCAGCACTTTATAGGCATAGCCGAGCAGCTTGTATTTCTTGCGGGCGAGGACCCGCCCATTCTGATAGATG
>SCUQ01000086.1 GCA_004297635.1 Rhizorhabdus sp.
TCACGCGTGGTTCCCGAATATATCGTGCAGGCCGCCCCGGGCGACCTGTTCGTATGCCGCAATGCGGGCAATATCGTGCCGCCTTATTCGCAAGCCAATGGCGGCGTTTCGTCGACCGTCGAATATGCGGTGATGGTGCTTGGCGTGCGCGATATCATCGTCTGCGGCCATTCCGACTGCGGCGCGATGAAGGCGCTGTGCAAGCCCGGCTCGACGGACAATATGCCGAATGTCGCGGCCTGGCTGCGCCACTCCAATGCCGCCCTCAAGGTGGCCGAGGAAGCCTATCCGCATAATCATGACGAGGCGGATCGCGCGCGCATCCTTTCGCTCGAGAATGTCGTCGCCCAGATCACCCATCTTCGCACCCACCCGTCGGTCGCCGCGGCGATCGCGCGGGGCGAGCTGGCGCTGCACGGCTGGTATGTCGATATCCACGCCGGCGAGGTGCTCGGCCTGGATGGCGAGACCGGGCGTTTCTCGCCGCTGACGGCCGACCGGCCGCTGCCGGTCGCGCTGGCCGCCGGCCAACGCCTGGCCGCCGAAACCCTTCAGGAGGCAGCCGAATGAATCTGGCCCGTTTCGGCCTGTCGTCGGCCACCTTCTCCCGCGACTTCACGGCGTCGATCGTCGTCTTTCTGGTCGCGCTGCCGCTGTGCATGGGCATCGCGATCGCGTCGGGCGTTCCGCCCGAGAAGGGCCTGATCACCGGTATCATCGGCGGCATCGTCGTCGGTGCGCTGGCGGGCTCTCCGTTGCAGGTCAGCGGCCCTGCCGCCGGCCTGGCGGTGATCGTGTTCGAACTGGTCCGCGACCACGGCATGTCGGCGCTCGGGCCGATCCTGGTCCTGGCCGGTGCGATCCAGTTCATTGCCGGCGTGTTCAAGATGGGCGGCTGGTTTCGCGCGATCTCGCCCGCCGTCGTCCATGGCATGCTCGCCGGTATCGGCGCGCTGATCGTGGTCGGTCAGTTCCACGTGCTGTTCGACGCCAAACCGCTCGCCAACGGCCTTGAAAATCTCGCGGCCATGCCGGCGCGGCTGCTCGGCCTGTCGGCCTCCAACATCGCGGCCGCCGAACTCGCCTTTGCGATCGGCACGCTGACCATCCTGTCCATGATCGTCTGGGAAAAGGTGCGCCCGGCGTCGATGAAGCTCGTTCCCGGCGCGCTGATCGGCGTTCTGGCCGGCACGCTGGCGGCGGCGATACTGGGCCTGCCCATCGTCCGCGTCGACGTCCCCAACTCGATCGTCGCGGCGATCGATTCGCCCGGCCCGGGCTTCCTTGGCCAGATGATGGAGCCGGCGTTGCTGGTGACCGCAGTCGCGATCGCCTTCATCGCCAGCGCGGAAACGCTGCTGTCGGCCGCTGCCGTCGATCGCATGCATAACGGTGTCCGCACCGATTATGACAAGGAGCTGCGCGCGCAAGGCGTCGGCAACCTGCTCTGCGGCTTCGCGGGTGCGCTGCCGATGACCGGCGTCATCGTCCGCAGCTCGGCCAACGTGCAGGCCGGCGCGATGACGCGTCTGTCAGCCATGATTCACGGCGGCTGGCTTCTCGGCTTCGTCGCGCTGCTGCCCTGGCTGCTGCGCGAGATTCCGATGGCGGCCCTGGCGGGCATCCTGGTCGTGACCGGATGGCGGCTAGTGTCGGTCAGCCATGTCCGCCACCTGTTCCATCACCATGGCATGTTGCCGGTGGTGATCTGGGTGGCGACCTTCGTCATGGTGGTGGCGACCGATCTGCTCACCGGCGTGCTCGTGGGCCTCGGCCTCTCGCTGCTCGAACTGGTGCCGCATCTGCGCCGGCTGAAGCTGCGTGTTCATGAGCATCATGAGGACGAGCACAGCGAAATCCGGCTGGAGGGCGCGGCAACCTTCCTCACCATCCCCAAACTGCTCAAGGCGCTGGAAGCGATTCCCGGCCACCGCAAGGTCCATCTGGACATGCGCAAGGTGCCCGCGATCGACCACAGCTCCGCTGAAATGCTGGCCGAATGGATCCAGCGACGACGCTCCGGAGGCACGCAGGTCAATCTTGACGGCGAAGCCCCAGGTCTCCGGCGCATGGCAGCCTGACCATTCCCCAGGGCCTTGATGGTCCGGGCTGCGCCCGGACCCGACCGAGGTTCATCGGCTAACCCCCGGGTCAGGTGTTGCACCGGCGTCACGCTCTTCCCCAACGAGCGTGGCGCCGGCCTGCAGCAATCATTTGTAACGATCCGGAAATGTGATGCTGCACCGCATCATCATAATGAACGCTGTCGCACAGGACGCCGCCCATCAGAGGAAGCGCCGTTCGGCCAAGGAGGGACGATCCACAACCTAAAGGGGATTGTCACATGCGTTTTTCGAACATCACCGCCGCCGTCCTCGCGCTGTGCGCGGCGACTCCAGCCCTTGCCCAGGAGGAAGAGAAGCTCGTCACTGTTTCCGGCAGCGTCGGACTGGTGTCCGACTATCGGTTCCGCGGCGTTTCGCAGACCGACAAGGAAATGGGTATCCAGGGCGGCATCACGCTCAGCCATGCCAGCGGCTTTTATGCCGGTACCTGGGGTTCCAACCTGGCCGGTTGGGGCACGTTCGGCGGCTCGAACACCGAGCTCGACCTGTTCGGCGGCTACAAGATGGATCTGGGTGGCGGCATGGCGATCGACGCCGGCCTGACCTGGTACATGTATCCGGGCGGCGCCAACAAGACCGACTTCGCCGAACTCTATGCGAAGCTCAGCGCGACGGTCGGCCCGGTCAACCTGCTCGGCGGTGTCGCTTATGCGCCCAAGCAGGAAGCGCTCGGACGCTGGTATTTCTCGGGCGCCTCGGCCTCGACCGGTATCTTTGACGCTCCGGGCGACAAGGAGGACAATCTCTATCTCTGGGCCGATATCTCGAGCACGCTGCCCGACACGCCGATCACGCTGAAGGGCCATGTCGGCTATTCGAACGGCAATTCCGGCCTCGGCCCGAACGGCACCAGTGTCGCGCCGACCGGCAAATATGTCGACTGGCTGGTCGGCGCCGATTTCGCCGTTCCATCCACGCCGCTGACCGTTGGCATCGCCTATGTCGACACCAACATCACCAAAGCCGAGTCGGCCTATCTGCTGCCCAATTTCTCGTCGACGAAAAATGGTTCGTCGATCGCGAGCGGCAAGGTCGTCTTCTCGGTTACGGCGGCTTTCTAAGCATCCGGAGAGGGATGGGGCGCGCGGACCGGCGGTTCGCGCGCCCGTTTCCTGTCAGAAGTCCAGTTCCATCCGCGCGCCGGTGACATGCAGTCCATAGTCCCGCCGCCCGTCCGCGGGGGTGGCGGCACCGGCATAGTCGAGATAGCCGTAGTTGAGGTTGAACCGCAGATATTCGATCGGCGACCAGACCAGGCCGGCGAACCAGCCATTCTGGCGGCCTCCCCGCAGCGTGCCGGAGTTCAGATCGAGATAGTCGTAGCGCAGGTTGAGCTGAAGGGCGCCTATCCCGCCCTTCCCCAACGGCGATGACGGCTTGGCCGCGCCGAAGATACCCCCCCGATAGGGGCGGCTGTCGTTCGTCAGGAAATAGCCGACCTCGGCATAGCCGCCGAAGAAGCGGCGCGTCGGCCCCGGCCCGATCGCGTCCAGCCAGTGGGTTTCCGCAACCGCATGCCAGCGCCCCTGGATCGCCGCCAGTTCAAGGCCATAGTGCAGCTCGCGGTCGACCGCGATGTTGGGCGTGGCGAGCAGCCGGCTGTTGCTGCTGTGCAGATAGGGCCGCTGGCGATAGCGCGTCGGCAGCTCGGCCAGCCGGTTGAGCTCGCGCAGATGCGCGGATCCGCCGATATGGAGCTGGGCCGTGCCCAGCTTCGGGGCATAGACCGCGCGGCCATGAATGCTGAAGCTGTCATTCTCATCGCCGCCTTCGGGACCGTCGCTGGCGTTCGACAGCGCATCGATATCGTCGCTGAACAGGCCGGCCTGCAGCAGCAGATCCCTGCCGCGATATTGCACGGCGATGCCCAGCCGCCGCTCGAAGGCGAAGGCATCGGTGAAGGCCGCCCGCTCCATCACCGATCCGCTGGTGTCCCCGGTCAGTTCGTCGAGCGATTGAAACTGATTCTGATTGCCGATCGCGACCTGCCAGCGGTCCTTTTCCCAGGTGACAAAGGTGTCGACCAGGTCGACAGCATTGTCGGACAGTTCAAGCTCCAGCTTGTAGCCGAAGCCGCTGCCGAGCTTGCCCTCGCCGCCAAGCCGGATGCGGCGCATCTCGGTCGAAAAGCCCAGGCCGCGATCGCGCAGCCCCTTCGGGCTCGATACATAGCCCATATCGGCCTGGATGCGGCCCTTGACCTTGAAGCTGCGATCCTCGCTGCTGAACTGGGGCGAGCCTTTCCAGCCGATCTCGGTCGCGCTCGCCGCGGGCTTCTTTCCGGCGGGCGGTGTCGCGGGCGCATTGCCCGCCCCCAGCCGCGCCTCGATCGCGGCAAGCCGCGCCCGCAGCCCACGCACCTCTTCACGCAGCGCTTCCGCTTCCGCGTCGGTCATCGGCGCAGCGGCCAGAGGTGCCGCGAACAGGGCACCGCTCCCGGCCAGCAGGAGGCGAAACGGCGTGCAATATCTCATCGCCAGCCGATCCGAACCATTTATGGCATTTTTGGTACGGCCCGCGCCCTGGCAATGATTTGTTACAGTCGGGCCGTATTTCCGCCGCGATCAGCCGGCCGTGGCGCGCCGCCGCTCGATCGCGAGCAACAGCCCCGCCGCTTCGGCAGGTACGATCGCATCCTCCCAATGCCGGCCATCCCGTTCGGCGATCCGGTAGGTCCAGGGCTCGGCGGCCCCCGGCCGATAGCGGGCAGCAATGGCGCGAACCTCTTCCTCTCCAATGCCGAAGGCGACATCGCGGGTGAGCGCGCATGGGCCCCAATTATCCTCATTGGGGCAGAAGCTTTCGCCATGCCGCGCCTCGATCAGGCCGCCGACACGAATGCCATCGGGCGCTTCATAGCTGGCCGAATCATAGCTGCGACGGTCGCGCGCATGCGCCCCCCAGTACAGGATGCGCTGGTGAACCTCATAGCGCACGGCGCCCGTCCGCC
>SCUQ01000621.1 GCA_004297635.1 Rhizorhabdus sp.
AATCCGCTCGACCGGGCGCGCGTTACCGAACCGTTCGACATGGGCGTGCGCGCGATCAATGCGCTGCTGACCGCCGGCGTCGGCCAGCGCATCGCTATCGCCGCCGGATCCGGCGTCGGCAAATCGGTGCTGATGGGGCAGATGATCGCCGGCGCGGATGCCGACATCATCGTCGTCGGCCTGGTCGGCGAACGCAGCCGCGAGGTTTCGGATTTCCTGGCGACCAAGCTGTCCGGCCCGGTGCGCCAGAAGAGCGTCGTCGTCGCGGTGCCGGCCGATCATCCGCCGGTGCTGCGCCTGCGCGCGGCGATGCGCGCGACCGCCATCGCAGAATATTTCCGGGCACAGGGCAAGCGCGTCCTGCTGCTGATCGACAGCCTGACCCGCGTGGCGCATGCGCAGCGCGAGATCGGCCTCTCGCTGGGCGAGCCGCCGACGATGAAGGGCTATCCGCCCTCGGCGCTGGGCCTGATCCCGCGCCTGATCGAGCGCGCCGGCGTCGATGCCCATTCGGGCGGCTCGATCACCGCGCTCTACACGGTGCTGGCCGATGGCGACGACACCGACGATCCGATCGTCGACACCGCCCGCGCGATCGTCGACGGCCACATCATCCTGTCCCGCAGCCTGGCCGAACAGGGCGTGTTCCCCGCGATCGACGTGGGCAAGTCGCTGAGCCGCGTGATGAGCGACATCGTCACCCCCGAGCATCAGCAGGCCGCGCAGATCCTGCGCCGGCTGTGGGCGGTCTATGAGGAGAATCGGGATCTGATCCTGATGGGCGCCTATCGCAGCGGCAGCGACCCGATCGTCGATGTCGCGATCGCGCGGCACGATCATATCCTGGAGTTCATCAGCCAGGGCCAGAAGGACCGCGTCGATTATGCCGAATCGGTTCAGGCGCTGCTTGAGGCATTCGGCGGATGAAGGCGCTGGTCAAGAAACGGGCGCGGATCACGCGCGTGCGCGCCGCGCAGCACCTGCTCGCCGCCTCGGTCGCGGCCAGCGCCGAGGCGCAGGTGATCTCGCTGGAGACCAATGCCGCGAAGCTCGCGACCCTGCGCGACAGCCTGACCCTGCCGATGGGCGCATCGAGCGGCGCCATCCTGCAGAACCGGGGCACGCTGGCGCAGCGGCTCGACC
>SCUQ01000087.1 GCA_004297635.1 Rhizorhabdus sp.
CGAGGATATGGAGCTGATCCTCAGCCCGCAGATCGAGGACGCCAAGGAAGCGGTCGGCTCGATGGGCGACGATACGCCGCTCGCGGTGATTTCGGACAAGCCCAGGCTGATCAGCCATTTCTTCCGGCAGAATTTCAGCCAGGTCACGAACCCGCCGATCGACTCGCTGCGCGAGACGCGGGTGATGAGCCTCAAGACGCGCTTCGGCAACCTCGCCAATATCCTCGACAATGAGGGGCAGCAGGCGGATGTGCTGGTACTCGAAAGCCCGGTGCTGCACTGCCGCGACTGGCAAGCGCTCAGGGATCATTTCGGGGTCTCTGCGGCCGAGATCGACTGCACCTTCGATGCTCAGGGCGGTCCGGATGCACTGCGTCAGGCGATCACCCGGGTGCGCGCGGAGGCGGAGACGGCCGTGCGTGAGGGCAAGGCCGAACTGTTCCTGACCGACGAGCATGTCGGGCCGGATCGCGTCGCGATCGCCATGGTGCTCGCGGCGGCGGCGGTCCACACCCATCTCGTCCGCAAGGGGCTGCGCTCCTATGCGTCGGTCAACGTCCGCTCATCCGAATGCCTCGACACCCATTATTATGCGGTGCTGATCGGCGTCGGTGCCACGACGGTGAACGCCTATCTGGCCGAGGCCGCGATCGCCGACCGCCACGCACGCGGTCTGTTCGGCGATCGCAGCCTGGATGACTGCCTCAAGCGCCATCGCAAGGCGATCGATGACGGCCTGCTCAAGATCATGTCGAAGATGGGGATCGCCGTGATCTCCAGCTATCGCGGCGGCTATAATTTCGAGGCGGTGGGCCTCAGCCGTGCGCTGGTCAACGACTTCTTCCCCGGCATGCCGGCGAAGATTTCGGGTGAGGGATACAACTCGCTCCAGTACAACCTCATCGAGCGTCATGAGGCGGCGTTCGACGATGTCGTCGTCGCGCTGCCGGTCGGCGGCTTCTACAAGCAGCGCGCGGGTGGGGAGGCGCATGCCTATTCGGCCCAGCTCATGCATTTGCTGCAAAGCTCGGTCGCGACCGACAGCTACTCGACCTATCTGCAGTTCTCGCGCGGTGTGCGCGATCTGCCGCCGATCTATCTGCGCGACCTGCTCGAGTTCAACTGGGCGCGCGAGGGGATTCCGATCGATTCGGTCGAGCCGATCACCGAGATTCGCAAACGCTTCGTGACGCCGGGCATGTCGCTTGGCGCGCTCAGCCCCGAGGCGCATGAAACGCTGGCGATCGCGATGAACCGGATCGGCGCCAAGGCGGTGTCGGGCGAGGGCGGCGAGGACAAGAGCCGCTACACGCCCTATGCGAATGGCGACAATGCCAATTCGGTGATCAAGCAGGTGGCATCGGGCCGCTTCGGCGTCACCGCCGAATATCTGGGGGCGGCCGAGGAGCTGGAGATCAAGGTCGCGCAGGGCGCCAAGCCCGGCGAGGGCGGCCAGCTGCCGGGCTTCAAGGTCACGGAGATGATCGCCCGGCTGCGGCATTCGACGCCGGGCGTGATGCTGATCTCGCCGCCGCCGCACCACGACATCTATTCGATCGAGGATTTGGCGCAGCTGATCTACGACCTGAAGCAGATCAATCCGCGTGCGCGGGTGTGCGTGAAGCTGGTCAGCTCGGCGGGCATCGGCACGGTCGCGGCGGGGGTCGCGAAGGCGCATGCGGACGTGATCCTGGTCGCCGGCCATGTCGGCGGCACCGGCGCGAGCCCGCAGACGTCGGTCAAATATGCCGGCACCCCCTGGGAAATGGGGTTGTCCGAAACCAATCAGGTTCTGACGCTCAACGGGCTCCGGCATCGGGTCAAGCTGCGCACCGATGGCGGCCTCAAGACCGGGCGTGACATCGTCATCGCCGCGATCCTGGGCGCCGAGGAGTTCGGCATCGGTACGCTGTCGCTGGTGGCGATGGGCTGCATCATGGTGCGGCAATGCCATTCGAACACCTGTCCGGTGGGCGTGTGCACGCAGGATGAGGCGCTACGAAAGAAGTTCGTCGGTACGCCGGAGAAGGTGATCAACCTGATGACCTTCATCGCCGAGGAGGTGCGCGAGATTCTCGCCAAGCTGGGCGTGCGCTCACTCGACGAGATCATCGGCCGCACCGAACTGCTCCGTCAGGTGAGCCGGGGCGCCGAGCATCTCGACGATCTCGATCTGAACCCCGTGCTGGCCAAGGTCGATGCGCCGCAGAACAAGCGCCGTTTCGATATCCCGACCTTCCGCAACGAAGTGCCCGACAGCCTCGACGCGCAGATGATACAGGACGCCAAGGCGGTGTTCGACCGGCGCGAGAAGATGCAGCTGACCTATACGGTGCGGAACACCCACCGTGCGGTCGGCACGCGCTTCTCGGCGGAGATCACCCAGCGCTTCGGCATGTCGTCGCTTGCCGATGGCCATGTCAGCATCCGGCTGCGCGGATCCGCAGGCCAGTCGCTTGGTGCCTTCGCGGTCAAGGGCATCACCCTGGAAGTGTTCGGCGACGCCAACGACTATGTCGGCAAGGGCCTTTCGGGGGCGATCATCTCGGTCCGCCCGATGGTCTCATCGCCTCTGGAGACCAAGTCGAACACGATTATCGGCAACACCGTCCTCTACGGAGCCACCGCAGGCAAGCTGTTCGCCGCAGGGCAGGCTGGCGAGCGCTTCGCGGTTCGCAATTCGGGCGCGACCGTGGTGGTCGAAGGCTGCGGCGCCAATGGCTGCGAATATATGACCGGCGGCATCGCGGTGATCCTTGGCCGGGTCGGGCCGAACTTCGGCGCCGGCATGACCGGGGGCATGGCCTTCATCCTCGACGAACATGCGGATTTCGAACGCAACGCCAATCCGGAGAGCATCATCTGGCAGCGGCTCTCGTCGGTCCGCTGGGAGATGCGCTGCAAGGCGCTGATCGCCGAACATGCCGAGCGCACCGACAGCAAATGGGCGCACAGCGTCCTCGATGACTGGGATCGCTGGCGGAACCGGGTCTGGCAGGTCTGCCCGAAGGAGATGGTCAATCGGCTCGACTATCCGTTGAGCGATACGCCGGATGAGGTGGTCGCGGCGGAGTGATCTGGCGCCCCTGAATAAGCCCCTCCCGCTTGCGGGAGGGGGAAGGGGTGGGGGCGGCCTCGCAGAGACCGAAGCACATTATGTGGATCGGCCCACCCCCGGCCCCTCCCGCAGGCGGGAGGGGAGATGGGAGCGGGGCGGGAGTTTTTTCATTTCACCCTGCTGACTTATTTGGCGAGCGCGGATAGGTTGGCTGCTCGATGTGGCAGCTTTACCAATTCCCGCTTTGTCCTTTCTCGCGCAAGGTCCGCCTCC
>SCUQ01000088.1 GCA_004297635.1 Rhizorhabdus sp.
GCGCACCGATCTTGTACGCCAGCGCCTGCCCAGGAATGGCGATATAGCGTTCTACCTCGGCGGTCGCGTCGGTCCGGCCTATGTTGGAGTGGCTCAGCATATAGTCGATCGCCTGGTCACGGCTCCAGCCTTTCGCATGGATGCCGGTGTCGACCACCAGCCGCATCGCGCGCAGCATCTCGTCCGAAAGCCCGCCGAAGCGCTGATAGGGATCGGTCTCCATGCCCAGATCCTTCCACAGGGTTTCGGCATAGAGCGCCCAGCCCTCGACGAAGGCGGTGTTGCCGCCGAAACGCATGAAGGCGGGCAGCGCCTTGTTCTCCTGCGCCAGACTGATCTGGAAATGATGGCCCGGCACGCCCTCGTGCAGATACAGGGTCTCCATGCCCGGCGTGGTCCGCGATTTGAGATCATAGGTGTTGTAATAGAAGACGCCGGGGCGCGATCCGTCCGGGGTGCCCTGCTGATAGCTGCCCCCCGCTTCGGTTTTCTCGCGATAGGGCTCGACGGCCTTGATCTCCAGCGGGCTGCGGGGAAGCAGCGAGAATTGTTCGGGGATGCGTGCGTCGACCCGCTTGCCGATCCGGAAATATTCGTCGCGCAGCCAGGCGGCACTTTCCGGCTGGAATTTGGGATCGTCGCGCAGATAGACGAAGAACTCGGCCAAGCTGCCCTTATAGCCCACCTGGGCCCTTATCTTCTCCATTTCGGCCGTGATCCGCGCGACTTCGCTCAGCCCCAGCTGGTGGACATCCTCCGCCTTGAGCGGAAGCGTGGTGTTGCTCTCGATCAGATAGGCATAGAGCCGGTCGCCGCCCTTGAGGCCGACCAGCCCGACGCTGTCGCGCGCGACCGGCAGATATTCCGATTTCAGGAAGGTGCGGAAGCGCTGATAGGCGGGGATGATCCCGTCGCGGATGACCGCCGCCGTTTCGGCCTGCAGCCGGGCCTGATCGGCCGCGGATATCCCTTCGGGGAAATGCTTGACCGGCCCGTAGAAGGTCGATCCTTCCACACCCTGGCCAAGCTGCATGTCGATCTGGTCGATCATGTTGTTGACCACCAGCCGAGGCTCGACGACGCCGGTCTTCATCCCTTCGCGGAAGCGTTCGATCCAGCGATCGATCATCACCACATAGTCGCGGTGCCGCTTCAGATTATTTTCGTAATCCTCGACGGTGCGGAACGGTGCGGCGCCGCCGCCGGAGGCAAAGCCCGGATAATTGTTGTGAAAGCCTGAGAAGTGATCGACCGGTTGCACCGCGGTGACGGCCAGCAGTTCGGGCGACAGGCCCTTCAGCGAGAGCTGGGTCTGCCAGCGGAAGACGTCATAGGCGATCTGGTTGGTGGGCGTGAGCTTCGCCCGGTCAATGGCCTTCAGCGCGGTGAGGTCGGCCCGCGCGGCGGCGCGCTCTTCGGTGAAATAGCGATTGGTGACATAGTCGCCCAGCCGGTCGGCGAAGCGCATATCGCCACGATATATGGCGTTGATCGGGTTGCGTCGAAGCGAAGCCTCATCGCTGTCGGCGAACAGTTTGAGCAGGCGGGCGTCCGCCTGCCCGGCTGCCCGCTCCGCCGGCGCGGCGGCGATGGCCGCCCCGGTCAATGGGGCAGCCGTCGCAAACAATATGGCTGCAAAGCGAAGAGTACGGATCATCATGTGGCGTGGCATCCCGGCAGGCATATTTCCGTGCTATTCTTCTAATACAGCAGGCGCAAGAAGCCCCGACATCCGTTTGGATGCCGGGGCTCCCTTGTCCTCTGGTCGGGGGATTACCAGAAGAAGCTGTTGTGCACCTCGATCACGCGGCCGGTGCGAATGTTCACCAGCACCACGTCATTGCCGTAACGGACCCAGCGGTTGGGGCCGCTGGCTGCCGGCAGGCGATAGCGCCACGGGTCGGCGATCACGTAGCGCGAGCTGTAGTAGGTCGGGGCGAAGCGATAGCCGGGGTTGATCGGCCTATACGCATAGCCGCGCGGGCCGACATAGGCGGGGCGACGGTAGACGTCGCGGTGCGAGCGGCGATAGTCGCGCCAGTCCTGACGCGCCTCGCGCTGGGCGCTCCGCAGCTCGCGACGTTCCTCGCGGATATCGCCGCGGCTGCCATAGCGCTGCGCATCGCGCAGTTCGCGCCGCTCCTCGCGCACCTCGCGCTGGCTCTGGCGCGCTTCGCCGAGCGACTGCGCCTGGGCAATGGTCGGCGCCGCGACCGCAGCCATCAGCGCCAGGATGATCGGTGTACGCATTGGAAACTCCTTTCCGAGTAACTCGTCCGTGGCGGCGTCAATGATCGGCGCCATCACAGGTTCCTGATTCGCACAGCGCCCATGAACCCGGCGGGAATGGCGCGGTCAGCAAAATGAAAGCTAAAGGGCCGGATTCCGGCGCCTTGTTGCGGCGCTGACATCATGTTGCAGGCCATTGCGTGGGGCGCGGATGGCCGGCGTTCCAGAAGAAAGGCCCGGCGGCTTTCGCCACCGGGCCTCCTTCGGCCACTCTCTCTGCCCGAACGCGCTGTTCAGAAGAAAAAGGAGTGGATGATATCGACGATCTCGCCGGTGCGGATGTCGACCAGCACCGCATCGTCATAATAGCGCACCCAGCGATAATCGCCGTAGGCTGGCGGCAGACGATACTGCCAAGGGTCGGCAATCCAGTAGCTGGAGCTGTAATACCAGCTGTCCCAGCGGAAACCCGGCGACCAGCGGCGATAGCTGTAGCCCCAGCGCGGCGGGTTGTAACGCGGCAGGCGATAGGCCTGCCGGTTGCGGCTACGATAATCCTGCCACGAATAGCGGCGGTCATTGCGCCAGTTGCGATCCCACCGGCCATCGTCGCGGTTGTTCCAGCGGTTCCGATCGCTCGTCCAGTTCCGGTCCCAGCTGCGACCGTCGCGCCGGTCCGCGCGATCGTCCCCGCGATTGTCGGTGCGGCCGTCACGGTTCCAGTCGCGGCGATCGGTCGACCAGCGCTGATTGCCGTCGCCGCCGCGATCACGGCCGGCATCGGGACGGCGATTGTCGTCGGTGCCGCGCCCCGCATCGCGCCTTCGGTCGCCATCGTTGCGGCCCCGCGCGATCACATCGCGCGGCGCCGCATTATCGGTCCGGTCGGCGGCGCCGCCGCGGTTCCAGTCGCGGTTGCCGCCCTGCCACTGGCGGCGCGAATCATCGGATGGCTGCGCCCGTGGTGGAGCGATCGGCGCGGGGCGTTCGACCTCTCGGCTGGCCTCGCGGCCGCGGGCGACCGCTTCGCGTGCCGCCGGATCGCCGCCCCGCGTCTCGCGGGCCTCGCCGCCGCCTCGCGGTCCATCGAACGAACGCCCGCCGCCACGGTCGCCGCGATCACGGCCACGCTCCTGCGCCTGTGCGACGGTGGGGATCAGCATCGCCGTTCCCACCAGCAGGCCGATCATCGTCCTCGAAAGGTTACGCATCGGATACTCTCCACATAGGCGGCAAGATGCCACCCTTGCCTGCTTCATGCACCCGGTCGACTGAGTCCCGGCTGAACCCGCTTGTCAGCAAACAGAAAGAATCACCGGCTCTGTCCACCAGCTTTCGAATCGAGCGCCGGGACCGCACGTGCGGCATCGGCCGGATCGATGCCGGGGGGCGGAGCGGCGGCGATGGTTTCGCTGCCCGCCAGCACCCGCGCCGCCCGCCGCACCGCGCGCCGGACACGCGGATAGGTTCCGCAGCGGCAGATGTTGGTCATCGCCGCGTCGATCTCTTCGTCGCTCGGGTTGTGATTCTTGTCGAGCAGGGCCGCCGCGGCCATGATCATGCCCGACTGACAATAGCCGCATTGGGGAAGATTCTCCGCTACCCAGGCCTGCTGCACCGGGTGGCCGCGATCTCG
>SCUQ01000089.1 GCA_004297635.1 Rhizorhabdus sp.
CGGCTGAACCGCGCGTGAAGCGATGACGCGGCGGACCTCGGCAGTCGAGGCCCGCCGGTCATGATCAGGCGCCGAAGGTCCGCTGCCACCAGCCGCGGCGCGGCGGCGACCCGTCCTCTTCCTCGGCTTCGACAGCCGGCTCGGCCACGGCCTCCGCAACCACCGTTTCGGCGGCCTCGGCCGGAGCGGCCTTGGCGCGCGAGCGGCGCTTCTTGGGGGCAGGCTCCTCGACGGGCGCCTCCTCGGCGACGGGTTCGACCGGTGCCGGCTCGGCGACGACTACGTCCTCAGCGACGTCCGCGACGACATCGGCCTTCTTGCGACGGGTGCGCTTCGGCTTTGCCGCCTCAACGACGGCTTCGGGCTCGGACACCGCCGGCGCTGCTTCCTCGACGACGGGCGCCTCGGCGGCATCAGCCTTGCGGGCACGGGGGCGACGGCGGCCCTTGGGGGCCGCCTCTTCGACCGGTGCCGCTGCTTCGAGCGGTGCTTCGGGCGCGGCCGCGGGCAGCTCCTCGGCCATGATCGATTCGGCGGCCTCGGCCGGCGTCATCTCTCCACCCTCGGCACCGCCACGACGACGGCCCGACCGGCGACCACGGCGACGGCCGCGGCGAGGTTCGCCATTGGCGTCCTCTCCACCGGCCTCTGCCCCAGCTTCGCTGTCCGCCGATTCGGCGCCGTCGCCGGCTTCCGCCTCGACGGAGTCTCCGGCCTCGCCGCCCTCGGCCTGACCGTCCTGGTCACGACCGCGACCGCCACGCCGCCGACGACGGCGACGGCGACGACGGCTGCCATCTCCCCGCTCGCCTTCTTCCTGGCCTTCGGATTCCTCGCCCTCTTCGCCGGCCTCGAACTCTTCTTCCTCCTCGTCGATCTCATCCTCGATGTCGTCATCGAGATCGATCGGTATCGGCGCGGGCAGGCGCGGCGCGTGGCTCGGCGGCGGGCCGCCGGCTTCGACGCTCATCCGCGCGCCTTCGAGCGTGCCGTCCGAGAGTATCTCGATGACCACGCCATAGCGGTCCTCGATCTCGGCCAGTTCGGCGCGCTTGCGGTTGAGCACATAGAGGGCGGCCTCCTGGCTCGCCCGCAGCATCAGCCGCGAGCCGCGGCCACGGGCGGCCTCGTCCTCGAGCATGCGGAGCGCCGACAGGCCGGCCGACGAGGCGGTGCGGACCAGCCCGGTGCCCTCGCAATGCGGGCACTGGCGGGTCGAGGCTTCGAGTACGCCGGTGCGCAGCCGCTGGCGGCTCATCTCGAACAGGCCGAAGCTGGAGATGCGGCCGACCTGGATGCGGGCGCGATCGTTCTTCAGCGCCTCCTTCATCGCCTTCTCGACCTTACGGATGTTGGAGTTGTTCTCCATATCGATGAAGTCGATGACGACGAGGCCGGCCATGTCGCGCAGGCGCAGCTGGCGCGCGATCTCATGCGCGGCTTCCAGATTGGTCGCGGTCGCGGTCTGCTCGATATTATGCTCGCGGGTGGAACGGCCGGAGTTGATGTCGATCGACACCAGCGCCTCGGTCGGGTTGATCACCAGATAGCCGCCCGACTTGAGCTGGACGACCGGCTGATACATCGCCGCGAGCTGGTCCTCGACGCCGAAGCGCTGGAACAGCGGCACGGCATCGGCATAGAGCCCCACCTTCTTGGCATGGCTCGGCATCAGCAGCTTCATGAACTGCCGCGCCTGGCGATAGCCCTCCTCGCCCTCGACGATCACCTCGTCAATGTCGCGGTTATAGATGTCGCGGATGGCACGCTTGATCAGATCGCTATCGCCATAGATCAGCGCAGGCGCAGAGGAGCTCAGCGTGTTTTCGCGAATCTCGTCCCACAGGCGGGCGAGATAGTCGAAGTCGCGCTTGATCTCGGTCTTGGTGCGCTGGAGCCCGGCGGTGCGGACGATGCAGCCCATCGTGCGCGGCAGGTTCAGCTCGGCCATGATGACCTTCAGACGCTTGCGATCCGCCGCGTTCGAGATCTTGCGGCTGATGCCGCCGCCATGGCTGGTGTTCGGCATCAGCACGCAATAGCGGCCGGCCAGCGACAGATAGGTGGTGAGAGCCG
>SCUQ01000010.1 GCA_004297635.1 Rhizorhabdus sp.
GCCCAGCGTACCGGCGGGAGGGCGGCGGAATGATCGACATTGCCGTTCGAGACGAACCGCGCCGCCTCAACGCCCTTGAAGGGGAGGGGCTCAAGTAGGATGACCATGCTCAAAATTGAAAACCTCCACGCCGAAATCGATGGCAAGGCGATCCTCAAGGGGCTGTCGCTGTCGATCAATCCGGGCGAGATCCATGCGATCATGGGGCCGAACGGCGCGGGCAAGTCGACCTTGTCCTATGTCCTTTCGGGGCGCCCCGGCTATGAAGTGACCGAGGGATCGGCGACGTTCGACGGCGAGGACCTGCTCGACAAGGCGCCGCATGAGCGCGCCGCCGCCGGCCTGTTCCTGGGTTTCCAATATCCGGTCGAGATTCCGGGCGTGTCGAACGTCCAGTTCCTGCGCGAGGCGCTCAACGCGCAGCGGCGCCTGCGCGGCGAGGAGCCGCTGTCGGGCGGCGATTTCCTCAAGCGCGCCAGGAAGCAGGCCGATGAGCTCGGCCTCAGCATGGACATGCTCAAGCGTCCGGTGAATGTCGGCTTTTCGGGCGGCGAGAAGAAGCGCAACGAAATGGTCCAGATGGGGATCATCGACCCGAAGCTCGCCATCCTCGACGAGACCGACAGCGGCCTCGACATCGATGCGCTGCGCACCGTCGGCCATGGCATCAACAGCATCATGCGCAAGCCCGACAAGGCGGTGCTGCTGATCACCCATTATCAGCGGCTGCTCGACTATGTGAAACCCGATTTCGTCCATGTATTGGCGGCCGGGCGCATCGTCCGCACCGGCGGCGCGGAGCTTGCGCTCGAGCTCGAGCGCGAGGGTTACGGGGCGATCGCGGCGTGAGCTTGTCCCTCCCCTCCACCCATCAGGAAGCCTGGCGCTGGTCCGACCTGTCGGGGCTCGAAACGCTCGCCGTAGCACCCGCTACAGGCGCGGCGGCGGACCTCGATTCGCACTGGATCGGCGATGGCCCCCGCCTGCTGTTCGTCGACGGGCGGCTCGACGAGACCCGCAGCCGCCTGGGACCGGTGGCGGTCGGGCCGGTCGAGGCATCGTCCACCCATCCGCTGGCGAAGCTGGCGACGGGGGCCGGCTGGACGCTCGCGGTTCACCAGGACGGCGCGACCCCGCCGGGCGCGATCGAGATCGTCCATGTCGCCACCGGCGGCGCCAGCCATGTGCCGGCGCGGATCGTCCTCGCCGAGGATGCCCAGGCGAGCCTGATCGAAACCTATGTCGGCGACGGCTGGGCCAATCGGCTGACCCGCATCGAACTCGGCCGTTCGGCACGGCTGATGCGCGCGATTCGGATCGGCCAGGGCTCGGGCTTCACGTCGCTGCGCGACGAGGCGCGTCTGGGCGCCGGCGCGAGCCTCATAACCACCCTGCTGGGCGCGGGCGCGGGCAGCAGCCGGATCGACGCCCATATCGCGCTCGACGGGCCGGGCGCCTTCGCCGAACATGGCGGCGCGCTGCTGGCGCGCGACAGCCAGCGCCATGACGCGGCGATCGTCGTCCACCATGCGGCGCCCGAGGGCACCAGCCGCCAGCTGTGGCGCGCGGTGGCCGACGACCAGGCGACGGCGAGCATGGCCGCCCGGGTCGAGGTGGCCCGCGACGCGCAGAAGACCGATGGCGAGCAGTCGCTGCGCGGGCTGATGCTCAAGCGGACCGCGACGATCAACCTCAAGCCCGAGCTGGAGATCTTCGCCGACGACGTGAAATGCGCGCATGGCGCCACGGTCGGCGAACTGGATTCCCAGGCACTGTTCTACATGACGTCGCGCGGGATCACACCGGATCGCGCGCGGGCATTGCTGACCCAGGCGTTCATCGCCGACGCGCTGTCGCGGATCG
>SCUQ01000090.1 GCA_004297635.1 Rhizorhabdus sp.
CACCGGCCGAGCAGTTCGCGAAGGAGCAGGGGGCCACGGTGGTCCTCTTGCGCGCGACAGAAGCCCCCTGGCTCACCGCCGAGGACGTCACGGACGCGCAGATCATCGTCGTGCGCAACGCGGAAGACTACCTCGCCGCCCTCGCCGATCGCCTGCGGGGCGAGGGGGTCCTGGTGGAGACATCGGTCTGGTATGGCGCGCCGGCTCTATCGATCATCGACGCGGCCAAGACGCAGCGGGCCGATCTCATCGTGATGACGAGTCACGGGCGCAGCGGTCTGGGTCGGCTCATCCTGGGCAGCGTGGCGGAGTCGGTGCTCCGCGGCACGACGACTCCGATCCTGCTCCTGCGCGCCGAGGGCGCCGCCGTGCTCGCGCCGGGCGGCACGGCGGAGCGCATGGAGGCGAGCCATGCGCGTGGGTGACGTCATGACGCCACACCCCTTCACCGTGCCGTGGAACGCCTCCATCGTCGACGCCCGTGAGGTGATGTCGCGCCGGCGCATCCGCCACCTGCTCGTGACCGATGACGGCGGCCTCCCCGCGGGCGTCGTCACCGACCGCGACATCCGCTCGAGCCTGCCCTCGCCCGCCACGAGCCTGTCCGTGTGGGAGATCAACGACCGGCTCGAGCGCCTCACCGTCGGCCAGGTCATGACCGAGGCGCTCATGACCATCGGTCCCGACCACGACGCCGGCGATCGGCTATGACATGACGGTGGCGCTGGCGGTGCTGAAGCCGGCACATCTGCTCCAGCCGGCGGCGGCGCTGATGGGACGGCTCGTGCTGGGCGACATCGGCATAGCGGGCAGCTCTGACCTGACGGAGATCGCGCGGCCGCACCTGCCGGCGCCCGGGCCGGCCGACCATAAATATACGCGCGGTCATGTCGTCGTCGCCGAAGGCGCGATGCCCGGCGCGGCCCTGCTCGCGGCGATGGCGGCGCAGCGTGGCGGCGCGGGCTATGTGACGCTGGTCGGCGGAGGGCAGGGTGGTCCCGCCTCGATCGTCCGCCGCGCCGGGCCGCTGGACGGGCTGCTTGCCGATCGGCGGATCGGGGCGGTGCTGGTCGGGCCGGGGCTTGGGCGCGACGCGGCAGGACGCGGGCTGCTCGACGCGGCGCTGGGCTCGGGCAAGCCGTTGGTACTCGATGCCGATGCGCTGATGCTGCTCGAAGGCACCGGCGCGCTGCCCGGCCTGCCGATCCTGACACCGCATGAAGGCGAGTTCGCCGCGCTGTTCGGCACGCTGGCCGGGAGCCGGATCGAGCGGGCCCGCGCCGCCGCCGATCGCGCGCAGGCGGTGGTGGTGCTCAAGGGCCCCGATACGGTCGTGGCATCGCCCGGCGGGCGGGCGGCGATCGCGGCCCCCGCGCCCGGCTGGCTGGCGAGCGCGGGAACCGGCGACGTGCTGGCGGGCCTGATCGCGGCCAACCGTGCGCGTGGACTGGAGGCATTCGAGGCGGCCTGTTCCGGCGTCTGGCTGCATGGCCGGGCCGCCCGCCTGGCCGGGCCCGGCCTGATCGCCGACGATCTGATTCTCCATCTCCCTCAGGCGCTGGGCGAATGCCTGTGACCGATCTCGTCCCGATCATCCGCATCGCCGCGCGTGGCGAGGGTCTTACCGAGGACGGCCGTCATTCGCCGCTGTCCGCGCCGGGCGACCTGCTCGCCATCGACGGCTCGCTGACATGGGGGCCGCATCACATCGAACCGGCCTGCCGCCATTTTCCGAAATGCGGTGGCTGCCAGCTGCAGCATATAGACGATGCCAGCTATGCCGATTTTCTCGGCCAGCGGATCACCGGCGCGCTCGGCCAGCAGAAGATCGCGGCACCCGAGCTCGCGCCGGCCATGCTGTCAGCGCCGAAGACCCGCCGCCGGGTCGCGCTGCGCGCCGAACGGCAGGGCAAGAAGATGCTGCTCGGCTTCAACGAGGCGCAGACGCACCATATCGTCGACCTGAAGATGTGCGCGATCATGGACCCGGCCCTGTTCGCGCTGGTCGATCCGCTGCGTAGGCTGCTGCATCCGATGCTGCGCGACCGGCGGGCGGCGGGGGTGCAGATGACTCTCGTCGACCAGGGTGTCGACCTGCTGATCGAGAAGATCGAGGTCGAGGGCCTGGCCGCGATCGAGGCGCTCAACGACTTCGCGGCGGCGCATCGCCTCGCGCGGCTGTCGGTCGATGACGGCTATGGCGCGCAGCCCCGCTGGGAGCCGGAACCGGCGACCGTGACGCTGGGCGGCGTCGCCGTGCCCTTTCCTGCCAGTGCTTTCCTCCAGGCGACCGCCGATGGGGAAGCCGCGCTCGTCGCGGCGGTCGAGGCGATCGTCGGCGATGCGGTGCTGGTCGCGGACCTGTTCGCGGGGCTGGGCACCTTTGCGCTGCCGCTGTCGGACGGCCGCCGGGTCTATGCCGCCGAAGGCGCGCGGGACGCCGTGCTGGGCCTGAAGGCCGCTGCCGACCGAACCCAGCGGACCATCGCCGTCGATCACCGCGATCTGTTCCGCCGGCCGCTCGATGCCGCAGAGATCGATCGCTTCGACGTCCTGGTCCTCGATCCGCCGCGTGCGGGCGCGCGCGAGCAGATGGCGGCCCTGGCGGCATCCACGAAGCTGCGGCGGATCGCCTATGTCTCGTGCAATCCATCGACCTTCGCGCGCGACGCGCGGATATTGGTCGAAGGCGGCTGGCGGCTCGACCGGATCACACCGGTCGGGCAGTTCCGCTGGTCGACCCACGTCGAGCTGGTCGCCGCTTTCACGCGTTGAGCCTAAGCCTTTGGTCGAAGAGCGGCCGGCGGCAAGGATCGATTAACCATAAATTACCCGATCGGGCGCAGGGTGGCCCCACATCCTCCCGATGGTGGTGCCCATGTTGCGTCGCGTTCCCCTGTTGCTGGCCTGTATCGCTTTCGCCGCCCCGATATCGGGCGCGGCGGCGGCGCCCCGGCTGGCACTCAGTCTGCATGGGCTCGAGGGGGCTTCCGAGGTTGTCTACCACCCCAATCGCTGGCTGACGATCCGTCGCAGCATCGCCTTCGTTCGCGCCGATCCGGTCGACGATATCGTCCGGGCCGTCCCGACGATGGCGCGTCGCCCCCATGCCTATGCGCTGACCGGCGATGTTCACCCCTTCGG
>SCUQ01000091.1 GCA_004297635.1 Rhizorhabdus sp.
GCGAGCCGGCCGACGTCCGCGATCAGATCGGCCGGCTCGCGGTGCCGGGATGCGTGCTGTGGGGCAGAGAAGATATGATCACGCCGCCAGCCGCCTGTCGCGCCGTCGCCGACGCCTTCCCGAATGCCTATGCGACGGAGATCGCTTCGGTCGGCCATGGCTTCGCGACCGAGGCACCAGAACAGTTCAATCAGGCAGTACGGCCGCTGATCGAAGCCGCCGACGCCAGGGAGTGAGATCATGGATCTGCACATCAGGGACAGGGTCGCGGTCGTCACCGGCGGATCATCCGGGATCGGGCTGGCGACTGTTCGCCATTTCCTCGCCGAAGGCGCACAGGTCCTGTCCTGCGCACGCGATCCCGGTGGCCTGGAGCGATCGGTCGCGCTGCTTGCAGACGAAGGGCTGGATATCGATCGGCTGGTGGTCCAGCCCTGCGATGTGCTCGACGAACCGGCGGTGACGGCGCTGGCACGATTGGCGCACAACCGGTTCGGCAGGGTCGATATGCTCGTCAACAATGCCGGGCAGGCAAGGGTCAGCAGCTTCGTGACGACATCCGACGCCGACTGGGAGGCCGAACTCAACCTCAAATTCTTCAGCGTGATCCGTCCGACCCGCGCCTTTCTGCCGTTGTTGCGAGTGAGCGATGCGGCGTCGATCGTCATCGTCAACTCACTGCTCGCCCGCCAGCCGGAACCGCATATGGTATGCACGTCGGCAGCGCGCGCCGGCGTGCAGAATCTGGCGAAATCGCTCAGCGTCGAACTGGCGCCCGATATTCGCGTCAACTCGATCTTGCTCGGCACGGTAAACAGCGGACAATGGGAACGGCGATATGCCGAACGTGCCCGGCCGGGCCAGTCGATGACCGCCTGGCTAGCCGAACTCGCAGGCGAAAAGCGCATTCCACTGGGGCGCATGGGTGAACCGAATGAGCCGGCCGCCGCCATCCTGTTCCTGTCCTCGCCGCTGTCGAGCTTCACGACCGGCGCGACGCTGGAGATCGCAGGGGGCGTGTCACGCTTTGCCTGAGGCGTTCGGCGGCAACCATTAGATAGAAAAGGGAGAGAGAACATGGAAATGGCGGAATTGCCCGCTGCCGGACAATCGCGGATTGCCGGCTCGACCACGCTGATCGCGGTGGTGATCGCGCTGTTCTTTCTCTGGGGCGGCGTGACCAGCCTCAACGATATCCTGATCCCCAAGCTGAAGGATCTGTTTCGGCTCAGCTACGCCGAGGTCATGCTCACCCAGTTCGCTTTCTTCACAGCCTATGCGGTCGTTTCGCTGCCCGCCGGTATCGCGGTCGCTCGGCTGGGCTATGGAAGGGGCATCGTGCTTGGTCTCGGAATGATGTCGGCAGGATGCCTGCTGTTCATCCCCGCCGCTTCCAACGCCACCTTCGGCATGTTCCTCGGCGCGCTTTTCGTTCTGGCGGCGGGGGTCACGGTCCTGCAGGTCGCCGCCAATCCGCTGATCGCCAATCTCGGCTCGGCCGATAGCGCGCATAGCCGGCTGACCTTCGCGCAGGCTTTCAATGCGCTGGGCACCACCGTCGCGCCACTTGTCGGCGCCCAGATCATCCTGGGATCGATCGCCACGACCGACTCCGCCAGCCTGTCGGGCGCCGCGCTGCAAGCGCATCAGGCGCGCGAAGCGGCCGTGATCGGGCACAGCTATCTCGGTATCGCGATCCTTCTCATCTTGATCGCATCCATTTTCTGGCTGTGGCGCAATCGGCTCGGCGCGCCGAAGGCGACGCCCGGAATGTCGGTCGGCCTTGCCCTGCTGAAGCGTCCGCGCTTCGCCCTCGGCGTGCTTGCCATTTTCCTCTATGTCGGCGCGGAGGTGACGATCGGCAGCCTCCTGGCCAATTATCTGATGCAGCCGGCGATCATGGGCCTCGATCCGCGATCGGCCGGCGAACATATCGCCTTCTACTGGGGCGGGGCGATGGTCGGCCGGTTCATCGGCGGCGCCGTTCTGCGCATCGTGACGCCCGGCCGGGCGCTCGCCGGTGCAGCGGCATGTGCCGCAATATTGGTTTTGCTGTCTTCGCTCAGTGCGGGCAGCTTTGCCGGCTGGGCGCTCATCGCGGTAGGGCTCGCCAATGCGATCATGTTCCCCACGATCTTCAGCATTGCGATCGATGGCCTCGGTGACAAAACCCCGCAAGGTTCGGGGCTGCTCTGCATGGCGATCGTCGGTGGGGCGATCGTGCCGCTATTGGCGGGGGCCATGGCCGACCAGGGCTCGATATCGATCGCGCTCGCCATCCCGGCGGCCTGCTATGTCTTCATCGCGCTGTTCGGCGCCACCGCGTCGCGCAGGCCGGTGCCGCGATCGGCATCATGATCGTGCAGGCGCTCGGAGCCTGGCTCGCGGTCGCCGTCGCGGTCATACCGGTCGCGGTGGCACCGGCGGCTTCGGCGACACCATCGCCCGGCCCGTGCACCCCGATCCCCGCCGCGAAGATCGGTTTCCAGCTGGCGACCGTGATGGGCGGCTTCATGCCACCGGGCGCCACGCCCCTGCCATCCCCGGATCCAGCGCGGATGCGCGCCGGCACCGCCAATCCCCCGATGCCGCGCAGTGCACCGGCGCCAGCAGACTTCGCCCGCTATCTCAAGGCGCTACGCAAAATCGGCTTCAGACGCATGGAGCGCTTCGGCGGAACGCTGCAGCTGCCGCAGGAGCAATATGCGCGCATCCTGCGTGAGGCCGGGATTGTCGCGGTCAGCAGCCACGGCGCGCTCGAGCCACCCGAATGGGAGGCCGAGCTCAATCGCGCGCGGGCGCTGGGCCAGGATTATGTCGGCTCCTGGGGATTCGGCCCCATCGGCCTCGACAGCTACGAAAAGGTCCTCGCCACGGCCGAAAATCTTGACCGGCTGGGCAAGGCCGCGGCCGCCCGGGGCTTGCGCTTCATGGTCCATGATCATGATGCAGCGCTACGCTTCCGCTACCCCTATGACCGCAATGGCGATGGCCGGCTGGAACTGACCACCGCCTGGGAAATCATCGCAGCGCGCACCGATCCCAAGGCGCTGCGCTTCGAGGTAGATGTCCACTGGGCGCTCAAGGGCCTAGGCGATGAGGATGCGCTCGTGCGCTTCCTCACCCGCAATCGGGATCGTATCGACCTGCTGCATGTAAAGGACCGGACGGCCGACGGAGCCGTTACCGACATGGGTCGCGGGATCAACAACTGGCCACGTATCTTCGCGGCGGCCGGCTCTCGGATTCGCTACTATATCTGGGAATATGAACGACCGGCAGACCCGCTCCGCTCCGCGGCCATAGCCTATCGCTACCTGCGCTGCATGCCCGCCCCGGACGTCAGCACCCCAGGATCGTAGCGCCGTCCCGACATGCCAGGATTCCCCCAAATTACATGCGCAGTTCGCCGAACGTGGCACCTGCCACGATATCGACCTTGCGACCGACCAGCTCCGTGCTTTCGGCCTCCCGAAGAATTTCCGGCTCGGAAATTCGCGCATAGGTGCGGGAACCATCGGGAAGGTCGCAGATGGCGGCACCATGCGTCACCTCATCGTTGCGATCGTACATCACCGTATAGGTGGCGACGGTCGCCGGGCCGGCATAATTATCGACAACCGGAAGCTGCGGCGTCTTGTCGACGGCGCGCTGGACCGCGGCTTCGTCGACGATGCGGCTTCCCTCCGGCTGGGGTTCGGTCGAATAGAGTCCATAAGCATGATGCGACATCTGCTTGCCGAGGCCGCTTACGAGACCGATCGAGCCCGGATCAGAGCGCAACCGTCGCGTCATCTGTACAAGCGAGGTGATGACATAGCTGCTGCCGGGTCCCCCGCCATAAGGCAGTCCGCCAGTAACCGTTATGCGATCCCCGCCCCGATCCTGGATGCCCAGGGCATCCCTTCCGAAATTCACGGCCGAGGGGAAACAGCTGTAGAGGTCGACATGGGCTACATCGTCCATGGTGACGCCCGACGCCTCCAGGACAGCGGCGCTGGCAGCGCGCATGGCGTGGGACTTCCACAGATCGGGCCGAACCGCCGTATAGACCGGATCTTCCGCGGCGCAGGCCGACCATGGATAGACGCGCTTGCTGCGTGCGACGCCCAGCCGGTCGGCTGCCGCCTCGCTCATCAGCAGGACCGCTCCAGCCACATCGACATCCATGATAGACACCAGATGCTTGGTATATGGATAGGCTACCATCCGGTTGTCGGGGCGCCGGCCGACCAGGAAGTCGGGATCGTGATAGGTCTGGAACCAGGCATCGGGATTGGCGGCAGCGACCTTCGTCATGCCGGAGGCGATCTCACCGATTTGCCGGCGATACTCTTCCGGCGCGATGCCAAGATGGGCGCGGCGCGCGATATCGCGCATGGCGAAGCCGTATATCGCCCCTATGCCCTGCGTTAACCCAAGCGCCAGATCGGAAGAGC
>SCUQ01000011.1 GCA_004297635.1 Rhizorhabdus sp.
CTTGATTCTTTTCAGTGGTTTCGACGAAAGTCGAAGCCCAGACAGCCTACGCCGCCTCGATCGGAGTCACGTCATAGCCCTCGTCGCGCAGCGCCTTGAGCAGGCGTTCGAGATGGGCTGCATCGCGCGTCTCGCACTCGATCTCCGCGATCAGACCTTTCGCCGGCAATGTGGTGAACACCCGCTGATGATAGACTTCGATGATGTTGACCGACTGCTCGTCGAAAACCCGCGCCACATGGAACAGCGCGCCCGGACGATCCTGCAGGCGGATGCTGAGGCGCGCGAGGCGGCCCGAACGGGCCAGATCGCGCAAAAGCACGTTCGCGAGCAGGCGCGTATCGATATTGCCGCCGGTCAGGATCACGCCGACATTGCGCCCGCGGAACATCCTGGGATGGCTGAGCAACGCCGCGAGGCCGGTCGCGCCGGCCCCTTCGACCACGGTCTTCTCGATCTGGAGCAGCATCGACAGGGCGGTTTCGGTATCGCGCTCACCGACCAGGACGATATCGTCGACCATCGAACGGACGATGCCGCTGGTAACGATGCCCGGCTGCTTCACCGCGATGCCCTCGGCCAGCGTATCGCCGTCGCACGGCAGCATCAGGCCCTTCATCTTGGCATACATCGACGGATAGAGTTCGGCCTGTACGCCGATCACCTGCATCGTCTTCGCGGCGGCCCGCGCGACCACGGCCGAACCGGAGATCAGCCCTCCGCCACCGATCGGCACCACCAGCGTATCGATATCGGGCGCATCCTCGAGCATCTCCAGGGCGACGGTCCCCTGCCCGGCGATGACATCGGCATCGTCGAACGGGTGGACAAAGGTCAGCCCTTCCCTGCCCTCGAGCTCACGCGCGGCTTCATAGGCGTCGTCGAACCGCTCCCCGTTCAGGATGACGCGCGCGCCATGCCCTTCGGTCTGCTGGACCTTTACCGTCGGCGTGGGCTTGGGCATCACGATCGTCACCGGAATGCCCAGCCGCTTGCCATGATAGGCAAGCCCCTGGGCATGATTGCCGGCCGATGCGGCGATCACGCCGCGCGCCTTCTGCTCGTCGGACAGCAGCAGCAATTTGTTGAGCGCGCCGCGCTCCTTATAGGCGGCGGTGAACTGAAGATTCTCGAACTTCAGCCAGACATTGGCGCCGGTAATCTCGCTGAGCGTGCGGCTCTTGAGGATCGGGGTACGGACGATGGACTCGCCGATCCGCGCATGCGCGGCGCGGACATCGTCGATGGTGACGGGGACGCCTGCGGCGTCAATCTGTTTGTGCACGCTAGCCATAGTGGGGGCGACATAGCGGAATAGTCCGCTGAGTCCTAGCGCCACCCGAAAATCCATCTTATGCGGGGACACTATGGCAAAGCTGACCTTTCTCGGGCTGGGCGCAATGGGCGCCCCGATCGCACGACATCTGGCCGAGGCCGGCCACGACGTCACTGTCTACAACCGCACGCGCGCCAAGGCCGAGGCCTGGGTGGGCAAACATGGCGGACGGCTGGCGCCGACCCCCGCCGCCGCCGCTGAGGATGCCGACGCGGTATTCTCCTGCGTCGGTGCCGATGGCGATCTGGAGGCCGTGACGCTGCGCAAGGACGGCTGTTTCGCGGCAATGAAGAAGGGTGCGCTGTTCGTCGACCACACCACCGCCTCCGCGAAGATCGCCCGCCAGCTGGCGGTCGAAGGCCGCGATCGTGGATTGCTCGTCGTCGATGCGCCGGTTTCGGGCGGCCAATCGGGTGCCGAGGCCGGAACCCTATCGATCATGTGCGGCGGATCGGACAAGGCGATGGCGACGGCCGAACCGCTGATGAAAGCCTATTCCTCGCGGATCGTCCATATCGGCGGGCCGGGCGCGGGACAGACCACCAAGATGGTCAACCAGATCTGCATCGCCGGCGCGATGCAGAGCGCGGCGGAGGCGCTGCGTTTTGCGCAGAATGCCGATCTCGATCTCGACAAGGTGTTCGAGGCCGTATCGGGCGGCGCCGGCGCCAGCTGGTACATGGTCAACCGCTGGAAGACGATGAGCGAGGACAGCTTCGACTTCGGCTTCGCGGTGGACTGGATGCGCAAGGATCTTG
>SCUQ01000092.1 GCA_004297635.1 Rhizorhabdus sp.
ACCATGCCCTTCACCGCGGGGTCGAGGATCAGGGTGCGGCCGGTGATCCGCGAAATCTGTTCGGCGACATCGGAAATCTCGACGCCGCGCATGTTGACGACGACATCGGCCGGTTGCCCCGCACTCTGGGCCAGCAGCGGGGTCGCGACCAGCGAGGCGGCCACCAGGGCGGACAGGGCGGTTCGGGCGGGGAGATGCACGGTGCTGATCCTCAACGGAGGGCGAAGGAGAAGGAGATGCGCTTGCCGCCGCGCAGCACGTCGATCTGGGCGGGGCCGGCCATCATCTGGGCGATGAGCTGGCGGTCGCTGGCGACGGCGGTCGCGGGCAGGCCATTGATGCGTTCGATCACGTCGCCCGGCAGCAGGCCGGCCTGGCGGGCCTCGACCGATGGCTGGGCGCCGACGCGATAGGTGCCGCCGACCGGGGCCGCGCCGAGCTTGTCGAGCAACGAGAGCGGACCGCCACCGGCCGCGGCGGACGGACCGGCGATCGCCTGCATCGGCTGCGGACCCGATCCGTCCGATGGGCCGGTGGGGGGAACGGTGGCGACCGGCGAGGGGCTCACCGCCGGTGCGGCCGCGACAGGCGCCGTGCCGGCGGCCGAGATGCGCGGAAGGTCGAGCCGCTCGAGCCGGCCGTTGACACGCAGCAGCACCCGATCGAAGGCGATTTCCTCGATCGTGGCGCCGCCGGGCACCACCTGTCCGACGGCATAGGATATGGGCTGCCCGCCGGCGGGTGCGATCAGCGCCGAGGAAGCCGAACGCGGATAGGCGAGGACCACGCCGCGCAGCGCCAGCGCCAGGCTGGTAGGCTGCGCCGAGCTGGCATCGGGCCGGCCGAAGGGCGACAGCGCCAGGGCCGGCGAGATATCGGCGGCCGGAGCGGGGGCCGCCGGCTGCCCGGCGGCAGGCGGCGGCGCATCGGCCGGTCGTGCGCCGACCAGCCGCCAGGTGAGCCCGGCGAGCGCGACCGCGACCGAGGCGACCACCAGCCCGGTGAAGATATCGGCGGCGCGGGACGCCTGGCGCGGCGTCATCGCCCATATCCCCCGGTCGTCGTGCTGCCCTTGTCGCGGAAGCCGTCGAGCGTGACCAGTGGAGCCTTGTCGCCGATGCCCGACACCGCGACGCTGAGACGGGCAAGATCGGGATCGTCGGTGCCGCTTTCGTTCACCGCGACATTCCATCGCTGGCCGAGCATCTCGACCGTCGCCGGTCCGGCCGGCGCGCCCGGCAGCGCCAGCTCGGCCAGCCGGTTCTGCGCGACCAGCTGGGCGGCGGCGCGGCGTTCGAGGCTGCGGATCGAATCGACATGGGCCTCGGCGGCGCGGACCAGTCCGGCCGCCCCGATGGCGAGGACGAGCAGCGCCACCAGCGCTTCGATCAGCGAGAAACCGGCGTCGTCCCCCGCACCGCTGTGGAAAGCCGCGCTCATGCCGCCGGCGCCGCTATCGGGGTGGCGGACAGCCCGTCATAGACGACCAGCCAGCGATCATCGCCTGCCTTCAGGCCGATCGCGGCCGGAATGCCGCTGCCGTCGACGCCAAGCAGCAAGGGCGGGGTACGGCGGCCCATATCGAGACGAATGCCGGCGGTAAGGCGATGCCGGGCGTGGCCGTCATCCTCACCTGCCTGCCAGCCTCGCCCGTCCGAACGGAGGAAGGCATAGCTTTTCGCATCCCAGGTGAACGCAACCGGCCGATCGGAGACCATCGCCTCGTCGGCGACCGACTGAAGCCGGGTCGAAAGCCGGCGGGCTTCCGACTCGACGCTGGGCGCACGGGTGGCAGCGCCGATGCCGAGCACCGTCGTGCCCGCGGCGACGCCGATGATGGCGAGCACCGCCAGCATCTCGACCAGGGTCATTCCCGAATCGTCCCCCCTGTGGATCATTCAGGTGACTTTATCACTCAGATCGGCGTCGAGTCCCTCTCCGCCGGGCTTGCCGTCCCGGCCGAGGCTCATCAGGTCGAAGCCCCCGGCGCTGCCGGGATAGCGATAGACATAGGGCCGCTGCCAGGGATCGAGCGGGGGCCGCTCCAGATAACCTTCCGGCGACCAGTTGCGCGGCTCGGGCGGGGCAACCGGCTTCGTCGCGAGCGCGGCGAGACCCTGTTCGGTGGTGGGATAGTCGCCATTGTCGAGCCGGTACATCTTCAGCGCCGCCGAGATGGTCCGCATGTCGGTCTTCGCGGTTGTGACCCGCGCTTCGTCAGGCCGGTTGGCGACATTGACGACGATCATCCCGGCGATGACGCCGATGATGACGAGCACCACCAGCATCTCGATCAGGGTTAGCCCGGCTTCCGGGTGGTGGATGGAACGTCGCCCGTCATGTTCGGGCTCGTCATGAAATTGTTGCGAAACTATGATCATGGGCGCGCTATGAGATACATCCATGAAAACCATGTTACAGTTGCCTAGCATAGCGCCCGCGCTCACGCGGCTAAAAA
>SCUQ01000093.1 GCA_004297635.1 Rhizorhabdus sp.
CGCGATGGCATCATAGGCGTCGCGGTGGCGCGGATCGGCATCCAGCCACAGGCCGAAGGCGTCCCAATCCATGTCGGCCGCGTCGAGCCGGGCGTGCCACAGCGCCGCCTGCTCGTCGATCGATGCCTGTTCGGCAGACTGGGTCATATCCTGTTCCTGGCCAATGCCGTTGCCCCCTTATAGCAAGACGCCGCGACGCCCCCACCACCGCAGTTGCTTTTCATTCTCATCTGCCCAGCGCCGCGCGCAGGTGACGCAGGGCGACCGCCATATGCTTTTCCACGGCGCTACGGCTGATATCGAGTTCGAGCGCGAGATCGGCCTGGCTGACCCCGTCGAGCTTGTGCCGGCGGAAGACGCGGGCCGCGCCGGGCGGCAGTGTCTCGATCGCTGCCGCCAGCTGCCGGACAGTCTGGCGTCCCTCGGCTTCGGCCAGGGGCGACGGCGCGTCGTCGGTCGCCTCGCCGCCGCACTGCTCGATCGCGACATCGGACCAGCTCTGTTCGCGCCGCACCCGCCTCTGGCGTTCGCGCACCCGATCGAGCACGATGTTCATGCCGATCTTGTGGAGATAGGCGAGCGGACTGGCTACCGGGCCGCTGTCGGACCGCGCGACATGCAGCCAGATGTCCTGGACCACGTCTTCGGCTTCGGCCGCGTTGCCGGTCCGGCTTGTGAAGAAACGGACCAGCTGCGGGCGATGGGCGGCCAATACCGCCGTGAGCCCCGCAGCTATGCCTTCATCATCCGCGACGGCCAACCTCCTGTGGTCAGCTCCGAAGCTTGGCATTCACCACGCCGAGGAGCTTCTGGATCTCGCCGCGCCGGCCAGCGTCCGCCAGTTCGCGGCCCGGCCGTGCGGGCGCCGCCAGAGCTGTCTTCAGCGCCTTCGCGGCCTCGGCATATTGGCCCTGATTGTACAGGAAGTCGCCCCAGAAATAATTGGCGTCGATTCCGCGCGGATTGGCTTTCAGGCCGGCCAGAAGCTCGGCCTTCGCCTTGTCCTTGCTGCCGAAACCGATCGGCCAGCCGGGCACCTGATAATAGAGCGCGCCGAGACTGGTGTGCGCCGATCCGTCGAGCGAAGCCGCGTCGATCTTCTCGGCTCGCTCGAGCAGCGCCTTCGCTTCCTTGGCCAGCGACAGACCCCCCATGCCACCCTTCAGGCCGGCCAGCGTCGAGGTGATGATGCCGTCCCAGATCAGCGGCTCGGCGCGTCCGGGCGCGGCTGCCACCGCCGCATCGGCCTGCCCTTTCAGGCGGGCCATGGCGTCGGGCTGAGTATCGGCCGGGGTCATATATTTGATGTGCGCCCAGGCGTTCGCCATGCCCATCGCCCGGTCCGCGACCGGATCCGCGCTGGCCGGAGCGGTCATCGCCAGCAAGATCGCGGCGGCACATAGATTGCGGAAACCCATATTCTCTCTCCCGTTCAGTTCGCGTGAAACAATGTGGCCGCCTTGCGGTCGTTGGCCGCCAGCGCACGATCGACGAGGCCCGGCGCGACCGCGTTGATCCGGACGAAGATCGACTCCGGAAAGCCGATCACGACATCGCGCTCGCCCTTGATCATCGCCGACACGATCCGGTCGGCGACCAGTTCGGGCGGATCCATGTTCATCTTGGTGATGTCCGCCAGCGCCAGCACCTGCTCGGAATTGAGCGCCGTCCGCACGGCGCGCGGCGCGATATGCGTCACCGCCACGCCGGAGCCCGACAATTCGCGGCGCAGCGCCTGGCTGAAGCCCTTCAGCCCCGCCTTGGCGCTGGAATAGCTGACGAAATGCGCGAAGGGGATCGCACCGAAAACCGATCCGATATTGACGATGCGCCCCGCGCGGCGCTGCCGCATCCCCGGCAGAACGGATCGCGTGAGCATCGCCGGCGCGACCAGGTTGATCACATAGCCTGCCCACAGATTTTCGAGCGATTGATCGCGCAGCGGGCCGAAATACTGGATGCCCGCCAGGTTGAG
>SCUQ01000094.1 GCA_004297635.1 Rhizorhabdus sp.
GTTCACCCTGCTCGACATCACCGCATCGCGCGGAATCGAGGAGGCGCTGCGCGGCCGTGCCGATGCGTTGGAGGAGGCCGACAAGCTCAAGACCGCCTTTGTCGCCAATATGAGCTATGAACTGCGCGTGCCGCTCACCTCGATCGCGGGCTTCGCCGAGCTGCTCGACGCCGGCTATGCGGGCGAGCTGCCCGATGTCGCGCATGAATATGTGAAGGCGATCCTCGCTTCGGTCGGCAGGCTCGGCTCGCTGGTCGAGGACGTGCTTGATCTGACCCAGGGCGCCGCCGGCAACCTGCCGCTCGCCGAGGAGAATGTCGATATGGGCGCGCTGCTCGGCGAGGCGGTCGCGGCGGCGCAGAAGGCCGCCGACGCCAAGCCGCTCGGCCTGATCGTCGATATCGACAAGGATGTCGGCACGATGCGCGGCGATCCCCGGCGTCTCCGCCAGATCGCCGACCATCTGCTCAACAATGCGATCAGCTACACTCCGCCGGCGGGCCGCGTGACGATCCGCGTCCATGGCGACGAGGATCTGATCGTGTGGACCGTCGCCGACACCGGCCAGGGCATGGAGCCCGCGCAGCGCGCCGGCATCTTCGATGCCTATCCGCGCATCGACGCCAGCAATGACGAGGGCAAGCAGCTGATCGGCATCGGCCTGCCGCTGACCCGACAGCTGGTCGAGGCGCATGGCGGCTCGATCGCGCTGGAAAGCGAGCCCGGCCGCGGCACGACGGTGACGATCCACCTGCCGCGCCGCCATGTCGAGCATGGCCATGGGTGACGCCTTTCATCGCCCCTTCCCGGCGGGGGCGGGAACGGGGCCGGCGCCAGCTCTCCTCTCTGCAATGACCAAGGCGCGACGCGGACGCCCCATCCCAGCCCTTCCCCAGAAGAGAAGGGGCTAGGATATGATCCACCTCGCCGGCCCCGAGGATACCGCCGCCATCGGCGCGGCGCTCGCCCGGCAGCTCCGACCCGGCGACGTCATCGCGCTGTCGGGCGATCTTGGCGCCGGCAAGACGACGCTCGCGCGCGGACTGCTGCAGGCGCTGGGCGTGGACGGCGAGGTGCCGTCGCCCAGCTTCCCGATCGTCATCCCCTATGCGCCCCCCGAGCTTGCCATCCCGCTCTGGCATGTCGATCTCTACCGGATCGACGATCCGGAGGAGCTGTTCGAGCTTGGCCTCGACGAAGCCCGGGACGACAGCGCACTGCTGATCGAATGGCCCGAGCGGATGGGCGGCATGCTGTGGCCGGATGCGCTGCGGCTGACGATCGAACGCGACGGACCCGATGCGCGCCGCTTGACTTGGGAGACGCCGGCGGCATGGGAAGGCCGATGGCCTCCACGATGATTCCTCCGCCCCACGCCCCCGCCTTCCTCGACCGCGCCGGCTGGCCGGGCGCGGCGATCCTGCCCCTTGCCGGCGATGCCAGCTTCCGTCGCTATTTCCGTGTCCATCGCGACGGGCAGAGTGCCGTGCTGATGGATGCGCCGCCCGAGCATGAGGACAGCCGCCCCTTCCTGGCGGTCGCGAGGCATCTCGACAGCATCGGCTTCCGCGCGCCGCGCGTCCTGGCCGAGGATCTCGATGCCGGGCTGATCCTGCTCGAGGATTTCGGCGATGCGCGGATGAAGGAGGTGATCGACGCCGATCCCGATGCCGAGCCCCGGATCTATGCGCAGGCGATCGATCTGCTAGCCGATCTCCACGGCCATGCGGCGGGGCCGCTGCCGCCCTATGACATGGCGGTCTATCAGCGGGAAGCGGGGCTGTTTCCCGAATGGTACATGCCGGCGGTCGGGCTGGGTGGCGACATCGACGGCTGGCGCATGGCGTGGGATGCGGCGCTGGCCCCCATCGCCGAGGTCCAGCCAACGACGGTGCTGCGCGACTATCATGCCGAGAATATCATGCTGCTCGGCGATCGGACCCTCGGCCTGCTCGACTTCCAGGACGCTCTGGCCGGCCATCCCGCCTATGACCTCGTCTCGCTGCTGCAGGATGCGCGCCGCGACGTCGCCCCGGAACTGGAGGCGGCGATGATCGCGCGCTATGCCGCCCGCCGTCCCCATGACGAGGCCGCCTATGCGCTGCTCGGCGCGCAGCGCAACACCAAGATTCTCGGCATCTTCACCCGTCTCTGGAAGCGCGACGGCAAACCCCGCTACCTCGCCTTCCAGCCAAGGGTCTGGGCCTATCTGGAGCGCGATCTCGCCCATCCGGCGCTCGGCCCGGTCAAGGCCTGGTTCGATGCCCATGTTCCCGCCGCCCAGCGGGCCGCCTTTCGGTGGGAGCAGCTGGCATGAGCTTCGCCAAGCCGCTCTCGCTGCGCCCCAATCCCGCCGCCGCGCCGATCGGCACCGCGATGGTGCTCGCCGCCGGGCTCGGGAAGCGGATGCGCCCGCTGACCGCGACGCGCCCCAAGCCGCTGGTCGAGGTGGCCGGCAAGCCGCTGCTCGACCATGTTCTGGATCGGCTGCGCGATGCCGGGATCGGCCGGGTCGTCGTCAACGTCCATTATCTCGCCGACGCGCTGGAGGCGCACCTGAAGCGCAAGGCGTCCGATCTCGACATCCGCATTTCCGACGAGCGTGGCCTGCTGCTCGAAACCGGCGGCGGGGTCGCCCGGGCGCTGCCGCTGATCCCCGATGAGCGCTTCCTGATCGCCAACAGCGACAATCTCTGGGTCGACGGCCCGGTCGATGCGATCAGCCTGCTGGCCGATCGCTGGGATGATGCGACGATGGATGCGTTGCTGCTGCTCGTCCCGCTCGCCCGCGCCAATTGCCATAGCGGGCTCGGCGATTTCCACATGGATGCCAATGGCCGCATCGCGCGGCGGCGCCCGTCGAAGGTCGCGCCGTTCG
>SCUQ01000612.1 GCA_004297635.1 Rhizorhabdus sp.
AAGCGCCGATCATGGGCGCTTTAGACGAATAGCGGTGATAAAAGGGTAAACGAAAAGGGCCCGCCGATCACTCGGCGAGCCCTTTCACTTAGGAGAGAGGCTCAGAGCCGGACGCTGCCGAGGCCGTCGATCGCCTCGTCGACCAGCGCCTTGTCGGCCTTGGCCGTGTTGCGCTCGGCGATCAGTGCGGCAGCGGCAGCCGACGCCGCGCTCGCAGCCCTGGCGCGAACCTCAGCGATCGCACCCCGCTCGGCGGCCGCGATCTTGTCCTCAGCCATCTTGCCACGGCGCTCGATCAGCGCGCCGGCATCGGTGCGGGCCTGCGCCACGATCGCCTCGGCTTCGGAGCGGGCATGCGCCAGCATCGCTTCGGCTTCCTTGGCGGCAGCCTTGGCCTTCGCCTCATATTCGGCCTTGATCTTTTCGGCATCGGCGCGGAGCGCAGCGGCCTCGTCGAGATTGGCGCGGATCGAGGCAATCTTCTTGTCGAGCGATGCCCCTATGATCGCAGGCACCTTCTTCCACAGCAGAAGGACGATGACGACGACCATCGCCAGCGACACCCACGCCGTGGCGGTCATGCCCAGCGCGGTGGGGTCGACATGATGCGCCTCGGTGCCCGCCGCGGCCTGGCCGGCGCTGACATTCTCGGGCATGCCTTCGAGGGCGGCGGCGTCAGCCAGATTTTCGGCTACGGTCTGGGAGCCGTTCACGGACATGGTGCGTCTCCCTTCAGGCGGCCAGCGCGGCCTTCACCGCGCCTGCCGCATCCGCCTTATCGACGGTGATGCCCGATATCTTGGCGACGATCTCCTGCGCGGCCTCGGCGGCCACATTCTCGATCTCGGCAAGGGCCTTTGCCTGGGCAGCCTTGAGGGCCGCATCGGCTTCGGCAGCCTTGGCGGCCAGTTCGGCATCGGCCGACTTGACGCGCTTCTCGGCCTCGGCGGTCGCCGCGGACTTGGCATCCTGCGTCGCCTTGAGTGCGGCGGCACGGGCTTCCTCGATCCTGGCCCGATAGGACGCTTCGGTCTCGTCGGCCTTGGCACGGGCGGCTTCGGCGGCGGCAAGATCGGTAGCGATCTTCTGGTCACGCGCGTCGACGGTCGCTTCGATCTTCGGCAGCATCCCCTTCCCGATCACGAAATAGATCAGGCCGAAAATGATCAGCAGCCAGAAGATCTGCGAAGCGTATGTCGCGGCGATCTGGGCGATCTGAGGCATCGATATTTCCTGTGTCGTTGCAGTTCATGAGGGGCCGGCGGACCGGCCCCGCAATCAACTGTTAGGCGACGAAGAGCAGGATCATCGCAACGACGAACGCCAGCAGGCCGAGAAGCTCGGCAGCGGCGAAGCCGATGAACAGACGGCCCTGCTGGCCATCGGCGGCGGCCGGGTTGCGCAGCGCGGACTCGAGGAACGAGCCGAACACGTTGCCCACGCCCAGCGCGGCCATGCCCACGCCGATGGCGGCCAGACCGGCACCGATCAGCTTTGCGGCTTCTGCGTCCATGATAAACTCCTTAGCGTTGAACAGGTTGATAGTGTCGTGTTGAAACTCAGTGCAGATTGACCGCGTCGTTCAGATAGAGCGAGGTCAGCAGTGCAAAGACATAGGCCTGGATGGCGCACACCAGCAGTTCGAGCAGGGTGATGCCGATCATCAGGATGAAGCTGGGGATCGAGACGATCGCTACGGTCAGCGCGCCGGCATTGATGCCGTTGATCACGAAGCCCGCGAGCACCTTCATCAAAATGTGCCCTGCGGTCATCGCGACGAACAGTCGCAGGCCCAGCGAGAAGGGACGGATCAGGAAGGAGAACAGCTCGATCAGGAAGATCAGCGGGATCATGTAACCGGGCGTGCCGTGCGGCACGAACAGCGAGAAGAAGTGGAAGCCGTGGCGCCAGAAGCCGACGATCAGCACGATCGCGAAGCTGATCACGGCGAGCACGCCGGTGACCGTCAGATGGCTCGTCACGGTGAAGGGGTGAACGCCGACGACGCCGACCGGCATCATGCCCATGATGTTCGCGATCAGGATGAACATGAACAGCGAGAAGACATAGGGCGTGAACTTCTTGCCTTCCGGCCCGATGTTCGTCGTCATCATGCTGGAGATGAAGCCGGTGAAGCTCTCGACCGCGGCCTGCCAGCGGCCTGGAACCAGCTCACGCTTCATGCCGCCAATCATGAAGATCAGCATTGCCGCCAAGGTGATAGCCATCCACATCGCGCTGTTGGTGAACGCGACATTATGGCCCGCAATCGCCCATTCCTTCCCGAACAACGGTTCGATCAGGAACTGGTGCATCGGATCGATCTTGCCCGATTCGGCTGCCACGCTTGCCTTACCCCTGCTTATGCCAAAAGCGTCCGGAAGCTATTCCGGGCGCTCCTGAGAAATCCGTATGATATTCCTGAAGGCGACCCCGATCCCGAGGAACAGCATCGCCAAAAGGAGCCAAGGCTTGGTCCCCAGCCAGGTGTCGAAACACCAGCCCAGCAGACTTCCGCCGGCAAGTCCCGCGATCAGCTCGGTCAGTACGCGATTG
>SCUQ01000095.1 GCA_004297635.1 Rhizorhabdus sp.
TGTGCCGTCCAGCCGCCACCATTCATCCGGATCGCCTCATCCCGGCGGTGCGCCGGCACCTTGTCGAAGCCGGACTCGATGACGGTCAGCTTCGTCCCGGCGCCGTCCGGTTCGAGGCGGAACGTAACGAGTGTCGGCTCCTCCACATCATAATCGACCGCCGGATCGATGGCATAGGGATGCCAGGTGAAGGCGAAATGCCGGGGCGCATCCATCGCGACGATCCTGACATTCCACCGCACATGTTCATAACCCTTTAGGGTCATATGACCGGCCGACGGTTGGCCGGCGACGAAGGGCCCCTCGATAGCGACGCGGAACCATTGGCCAAACTCGCGATGATCGGTGAGGGCGCGCCATACCCGGTCGACGGGCGCCGACAGGTTGATGCTGCGTTCGATAGAATCGGTCATATAGGCAACCTCCTGGCTGCCTATTGTCACGAAGCACGACATTTATGCAACCCATTAGTTGCATATAAGACCGTTCCGTCTGTTACGGGCCTCATGCGACAAACCGTGCTGCAAGCAGGTTTGGCTTTCCAAACATGTCGGAGTCGGCCATTTATGGAAAGGTACCTGCAACATTCCCATGGTAGATGACGTAGGGAAAGTTGCGTAGGTCAGCGGGATGTAAGGACGATGGCGTCCATCAATTCTGTCCAGGAATCCCAGGTCACTTATATGACGGGGCTGAACGCGGGTGGCGTTCTTGTCGCCCAGAGCTTCTGGACGTGGAACTCGGACAGCCCGGCGACCTACGGCTCCGGCACCAATTTCACGGCGAAATTCGGCCAGGGCCTGGCCGGCACCGGGGCCACCGTCAGCTATGCTTTCAATGCCGCGTCGAACTGGACCGTGACCGAAAAGGCCGCGTTCAGCAGCACCGCCTCGCTCTGGTCGGCGGTCGCCAATGTCACCTTCGTCGAAGGAAGCCAGGGCAGTACGCAAGTGCTGATCAGCAGGGCCAATGATGACACCGCCTCGGGCGGACAGAGCCGGGTTTTCCCGGGACAGACGGGCACCACCAATGTCGGGCGCGCCACGCAGGGAACGATCGATATCGACACGAGCGTTGACGGCTTCGGCCCGCTCGGCGGCGCGATCAGCGATTTTGGCGGCTACCCTTACACCACTCTCGTCCATGAATGGGGTCATGTCCTGGGCCTTGGGCATGGCGGGCCCTATGATGAAGGCGTCACCGATCGGGCGACCGCCTTCACCAGCTTCGACAACCGCGCCTGGTCGATCATGTCCTATATCGATCCACCTGGCGAGTTCGCCTGGGGAACGACGCGATCGAGCAATGGGCTTTCCTACGCCAACGACCCGGTAACGCCCATGCCCCTGGATATAGTGGGCGTGCAGCGGATCTACGGTGTCGCCGTCAATACGCCGCTGTCGGGTGGCCAGACCTATGGCTTCAACAGCAACATCGGTGGTGAGATCGGCAAATATTTCGATTTCACCCAGAACAGCCGGCCGGTAATCACCATCTGGAACAAGGGCGGTAACAACAAGCTAGACGTGTCGGGCTTCAGCCAGGCGTCGAATGTGAACCTCAACGCCGGCACGTTCAGCAGCGTCGCGGGACTGTCCAACAACCTCGGCATCGCTTTTGACACCCGCATCGATACCACTGTCGCAGGCGCCGGCAACGATGCGATCCGCGGCAACAATAATGGCAATTTCATCTCGGGCGGCGCGGGCGCGGATTCTATCACGGGCGGCGATGGCAACGACCATCTTTATGGCGGCGGTATCGTGGCGGTGGCGGGCGACGGATCGGATGCGATCAACGGCGGTGCCGGCAGCGACTATATCCAGGGCAATGCCGGGGACGATCAACTCAACGGCGAGGGCGGATCGGATCGGATCCAGGGTGGCCAGGGCAACGACAGCATCATTGGTGGCGCCGGTAACGACACGGTCAACGGCAATCTCGGCAATGATACGATCGACGGCGGGTCGGACAATGATTCGCTACGCGGCGGCCAGGGCAATGACAGCCTCTCCGGCGGCAGCGAGAACGATATATTGCAGGGCGATCTCGGATCGGACAGCCTGGCGGGCGGCAGCGGGATCGACATGCTCGCCGGCGGCGGCGGCGATGATATTTTTTACTTCGGCGCCGGGGATGCTGCCTTCACCACGAGTGGCCCCGCAGCGAACATGACCGACATGATCAGCGACTTCACCGACGGCAGCGACCGCATCCGGCTGAGCCTGGGCGTGCCGGCCAGCGTGTTACAGGGTCAGGCGTTCGGTGATCTTGCCGCCGCCGCCGCGTCGGCCCAGCAGATGCTCGGTACGCAGGGCTCGTCCAGCGTGGCCGCGCTGAAAGTCGGCAATGACAGCTATATCTTTTACGACACCGGCGCATCGGCGCCGCTTGAAGCGATCCGGCTTGCTGGCTTTGCCAATCCAGCGCTGATCAGCACCGCCGATTTCGGCTGATCCCATTTCGCAAGACGCGATTAACCGTTTTTGAGGGGTTTCGGGCTACTGCATGATCGTTCGGCCTGATCGGGCCGCGGAGAATGGGTAGCGATGAGTGCATTCGGCAAGCGAGGAGCCATGACGCACGGGGCCAAGCCCGCCTTTGGCGTGGCGCGGCCCATGCACGGCGATAGCGCGCCCACTCCTGCCCCGCTTACCGGCGGCCTGCAGTTTCCACCGATCGACAGCACGGCTTTTCCGGGTGCTGCGGCCGATCCTTTCGCGGGCATGCCGAGCTTCGATGATCCGATCGCGGTCAATGAAGACCAGGTCGAGCTTCCCAAGCATGCCGATGCGATGGCGCGGCTGGCCATCCGCGAAGCCGCCTCGGGCGATGCGGGCCGCTCGCGGGTCGAAGGCTTCGAAGCCTCGATCCACAAGATCAAGGAACAGGTGCTGCCGCGCCTGCTCGAAAGGGTGGACCCTGAAGCCGCGGCGTCGCTGAGCAAGGACGAACTGGCCGAGGAGTTCCGTCCGATCATCGGCGAGGTGCTGGCCGAGTTGCGCATCACCCTCAACCGGCGCGAGCAGTTCGCGCTGGAAAAGGTGCTGGTCGACGAACTGCTGGGGCTAGGGCCGCTGGAGGAGCTGCTGGGCGATCCGCTGATCACCGACATCATGGTCAACGGCCCGGACCAGACCTATGTCGAGCGTAAGGGCAAGCTCGAACTCGCCAAGATCAATTTCCGCGATGAGGAACATCTGTTCCAGATCGCCCAGCGGATCGTCTCGAAGGTCGGCCGCCGCGTGGATCAGACGACGCCGCTGGCCGACGCCCGTCTGCTCGACGGCAGCCGCGTCAACGTCATCGTGCCGCCGCTGTCACTGCGCGGCACCGCCATCTCGATCCGCAAATTCTCGTCCAAGCCGATCACCCTGGACATGATGGCGCGCAGCGGATCGATGAGCGAGCAGATGGCGACCATGCTGAAAATCGCCGGCGCCAGTCGGTTCAACGTGGTCATTTCGGGCGGCACCGGTTCGGGCAAGACGACCATGCTGAATGCGCTGTCGAAGATGATCGATCCCGGCGAGCGCGTCATCACGATCGAGGATGCCGCCGAGCTTCGCCTGCAGCAGCCGCACTGGCTGCCGCTGGAGACCCGCCCCGCCAATCTCGAAGGCCAGGGCGCGATCTCGATCCGCGATCTCGTCGTCAACGCGCTGCGTATGCGCCCCGACCGCATCATCCTGGGCGAAATTCGCGGGCCGGAATGCTTCGACATGCTGGCCGCCATGAACACCGGCCATGACGGCTCGATGTGCACCCTCCACTCGAACAGCCCGCGTGAGGCGCTGGCGCGGATGGAGAATATGGTCATGATGTCGGACATCAAGGTGCCGAAGGAGGCGATCTCCAAGCAGATCGCGGACTCCGTCGACCTGATCGTTCAGGTGAAGCGCCTTCGCGATGGCTCGCGCCGCGTCACCAGCATTACCGAGGTGCTCGGCATGGAAGGCCCGGTGATCATCACCCAGGAGCTGTTCAAGTTCGAATATCAGGCCGAGGATACCGAGGGGAAGATCGTCGGCGAATATATCTCGTCCGGCCTGCGCCCCTATACGATCGAGAAAGCGCGCCAGTTCGGCTTCGATCAGCCGTTGCTCGAAGCCTGCTGTTGAGTTGCACTGAGAAGTGACCCGGGAGGGTTATAAGTTTTCACTGAGAATTGACCCATGTTTTCCTCGCCCCTGGCTGACAGTCAGGAGGCATCGGAGTGATCGACATGGACCT
>SCUQ01000622.1 GCA_004297635.1 Rhizorhabdus sp.
GGACGATGCCGGATTCGACGCGAATTTCGCCTTCACGCGCGATGTGGGCGAGGCGTTTCTGGATATCTTCCCGCAGATCGTGCGGGCGCGCATGGCGCAGCCGGCCAGCGATGAGGACCGCCGCGCCATGCTCAACTTCCGCGGCCGCTATGCCGAGTTCAACCTCGTCCATGACCGCGGCACGTTGTTCGGGCTCAGGACCGGCGGCAATATCGATGCGATCCTGATGAGCCTGCCGCCGCTGGCCAGCTGGGAATAGCATGCCGCTCACCCCCGTTCCGCCGCATATGGTGGCGACAATCGTCACCTCACTGGAACTGCGCGAACGGCCCCGGCCACGCCCGGCGCCGCCGGCCCCTTTCCGGCTGAACCGGTGGAAGGAACCCTCGGCGGACAAATATCGCGCGCTGTTCCGGCGGATCGGCGAGCCGTGGCTCTGGTTCTCGCGGCTGGTCATCCCGGACGGCGAACTGTTCGCCATCATCCATGATCCGGCCGTCGAGATCTATGCGGTCGAGGACAAGCGCGGCATCGAGATCGGCCTGCTGGAACTCGATTTTCGCAAAGCGGGTGAGACCGAGATCGGTTTTCTCGGCCTCGTTCCCGAACTCGCCGGCAAGGGCCATGGCAACTGGTTGATGGCCCAGGCGCTGACGCTCGGCTGGCGCAAGGACACCGCGCGGATGTGGGTCCACAGCTGCACCCTGGACCATCCCGCCGCACTCGGCTTCTACCGCCGCCACGGCTTCGTTCCGTTCGAGCGGGCGATCGAGACCTTCGCCGATCCGCGCCTGGCCGGCGTGCTGCCGCGCGAGGCGGCGCCGCATGTGCCGCTGTTCGATCAGTCGGAAACGAGCGCGCGGTAGATCAGCGCCAGATAGACCGCCACCGCCATCGCCAGCAGCGCCTCGATCCCGGCATTAAGGACGGTCCCCAGCAGCGCGAAAATCTGATCCTCGCCGGTTGCCAGCTTCGCGAGGCCGATCAGCGAGCCGACCACGAACTGCTCGATCATCGCGACGACGATCCCCAGAAAGGTGGTGAGCAGGATCACCCCGACAAAACGGGCACCCTGCCCGCGGCTGAGCGCCCA
>SCUQ01000096.1 GCA_004297635.1 Rhizorhabdus sp.
CTGGCCGCGCGCGCGATCGACCATCGGCCGGTGCGCCCCGATCGCGTGCGCAAGTCGATCGGGTCCGAAAATACTTTCTTCCAGGACCTGTTCACCCATGACGAGCTGGCGGCGGCGCTGCTCGAATCCAGCGAGACGGTAGCGCGTCATGCCGCGCGCACGGCCAAGGCGGGGCGCACCGTTTCGATCAAGCTGCGCTATTCGGATTTCCGGACCCTGACCCGCGCAAAGACGCTGCCGGCGCCGGTTTCCGATGCCGCCACCATTCAACAGGTGGCTCTGGCGCTGTTGGCGCCGCTCGAACCTGTCGAGCAGGGCGTCCGGCTGCTTGGCGTCACGCTGTCCAACCTTGGCGAGGGCGAGGAGGAGCTGGTCGTGACCGCCGAGCAATTGGCGCTCGCCTTCGAATAGAGTAGGAGCGCCAAAAGGGGGGGACCGTGAAAGGAGAGGGGTCGCGCATGCCCATGTCCCTGAAGATCGACGTTGTGTCCGACATCGCCTGCCCCTGGTGCATCATCGGGCTGCGCGGGCTGGAGGAGGCGCTGGATCGCACCCGCGACCTGATCGCGGCCGACATTCATTTCCAGCCCTTCGAGCTCAACCCGACGATGGCGCGGGAGGGCGAGAACATGGCCGAGCATATCCAGCGCAAATATAGCCGTACGCCCGAGCAGTCGCAGGATGTCCGCGCGATGATCCGCGAACGCGCCGCGGAGGTCGGCTTCACGATCAACGGCGGTCCCGATAGCCGCATCTACAATACGTTCGATGCGCACCGCCTGCTCCACTGGGCAGGCGTCGAGGGCGGGGGACGGCAGCAGGCGCTCAAGCATGCGCTGTTCGAGGCCTATTTCACCGAACAGCGCAACGTCGCCGAGCATGACGTGCTGCTCGATGCCGTCGCCAAGGCCGGGCTGGATCGGGCCGCCGCCGCCGATATCCTGGCGTCCGATCGCTATGCCGGCGAGGTGCGCGACGCCGAACATCACTGGCAGCGGCGCGGGATCAATTCCGTCCCGGCGGTCATCGTCAACGACCGCTGGCTGATCTCGGGCGGCCAGCCGCCGGACGCCTTTGAACAGGCTCTGCGCGGCATAGCGGCCGAACTGGCGACTGCCTGATATCGTCAGGCCGTCTCGGTCTGCATGGTGAAATCGACCATGATCTCGCCCGATATGCGCTCCAGCGCCTCGCGCAGCTGATCGGTCGAGACGCTGGCCGGCAGCAGCAGCTTTGCGCGTCCGCGAAACAGCGGGGCGCCCGACCAGGCGCTGCCTTCGATTTCGGTGGTGAAGTCCTCGATGTTGACGTCGAGCCCGGCCAGCACGGTCGTTACCTCGCGGACGATGCCCGGCCGGTCCTGGCCGACGATCTCGATGCCGAGCGCCTGGCCGGCGGCCCGCTCGCCTTCGGCGGCGGCCGGAACGATCGCGACGGTGAGCCCGACCGCGTCGATCGCCCGCGCCGCGCTCTCCAGCTCGCCCAGCCGATCGGCCGGCAGGTCGACCAGCACCGATCCGACATATTTGCCCCCGAGCCGGGACAGGTGGCTCTCCAGCCAGTTGCCGCCGGCGGCATAGACGGCATCGGCAATGGCCCGGGTAAGGCCGGGCCGGTCGCTGCCGACCACGGTGAGGATGACGGACTGGTTCATGCTGGGCCTCTCCGCAGGGATGCTAGCTGGTGACGGTGCGCATATCGCGTTTGAATTACCATGATGGCGGATTCACGCCGATCGTGCGAGCACCCATTGCACGTCGATCCCCTCGGCCGGCACCGCGCCGCTGATCACCAGCTGGCGGGTCGCCTGT
>SCUQ01000605.1 GCA_004297635.1 Rhizorhabdus sp.
AAGAAAACGCGGCAATTGCGTTCGTCCACCGGCGTGACCATTCCGACGATGGCGAAGGAGCCCCCTGGTCCGGCATTGCGCCGATAAGGGATCGACAGCCGCTGCCAGAGCGCGCCGGTATTAGCGAACTCGGTCCAGTCGAAATTGACGCCGGTCTGATTGGTCTTTTCGAAGATGAAGCCATGTTCGGTATCGCGGGCGCGCATCACCGCGCTCTTGTCGCCCTCGGCCATGGAATGCGACTGGGCGTGGAGATAGGCGCCGTGCATCGGGTCCATGACATTTTCAGCGGCATAGCGATGATTGCACTTCCAATGCGCGGTGCACAATATGTGGCCCCATTCGGCCTCGTCGGAGATTTCATCGGGCAGGGTGAGCGGATCGGGCGCGCGGCCATCGCCATTGCCGAACCACAGGAAGATCGCGCCTGCCCGCTCGATCACCGGATAAGGGGTATTGAAGGTTCGACCTTCCATCGGACAATCGGCGGCCGCCGGGACACTGCGCACGACGCCCTGTCCGTCGACCTCGATGCCATGATACCAGCAGGCGACGCGATCGCCCAGATTCCAGCCCATCGACAACCGCGCACCGCGATGCGGGCAGCGATCGTTGATCGCATGGAGGCGCCCGTCCCGGTCGCGCCACAGGACGATGCGTTCGGAGAGGCGTACCAGACCCACCGGGGCTTCGCGGACCATCCAGCTCGGCGCCACTGGATACCACAGATCGCGGAGCCCTTGATTCATGCGCTGCTCGACCGCGTGTTTCTCGTCGCGCGTCATCATCGGGCGGCGCCCACGCTCGCGAACAATGTCGCTGCCTCGGCGAGATCCGCCGTCAGCGTCGCCGCGCTCCACGCCTGGCCAGCGCGATCCGTGCATCCCTGTGCGTTGAGCGCCGAGACAAGCTGGTCCAGCGTCTCGGCACCCTCGCCATAGGCCTTCATCAGTCCATCGGCGAGAGCATCTTCGAAGGGGGTCAGGGGCTCTCCCCTCGTCTGGAATACGATATTCTCGACTGCGGCAGGATCCTCGATGAATCGACCGCCGCCCTTACCCGATGAATCGCCCGGCGACAGAAAGGGATTGAGTTCGGCCATTCGCTATCTCGGTTTATTAGTGAAACATTGTCCTGCTAGTGGGACAATGGCGGCACGACTCGGCTTTTGTCAATAGGTTGGATATTTGTATGATAGCCGCCCATTGACGGGCGGATTCGACCTATGTGTATTGCATGATAGTTTCGCATATGAGACACGTGTTTATCAGTGGGACCAGATCGCATATGGTATCGCAGGACATCGCTATGGACAGGCCAAGACTCCACGCCCTCGAATCCTCGCCGGCCTATCCAGGATGGCGCGTATTGCTGGGCGCGGTAATCGGCCTGGCGTTCAGCCCGGGTCCGATGATCTTCGGTTCGTTCGGGCTGTTCGCATCCTATCTGCAGGGCGATTTCGGCTGGGGCCGGGGCCAGATCATGCTGGGCCTCACATTCTTCAACGTCGCCGGCGTGCTGGCCTCGCCCTATACGGGGGCGATGATCGACCGGTTCGGCGTCCGGCGGATACTCTTTCCCTCGCTGATTCTGTTTTCCGCCGGGTTTCTGGCGATCGGTTGGCTGACCCATAGCCTGTCCGCTTTCTATCTCGCTACCTTCTTGTGGGGCGCGCTGACGATCGGGACGCAGAGCATCAGCTATACCAAGCTGATAGCCGGGTGGTTCGTGCAGCGTCGCGGCCTTGCGATCGGCATAGCTGCGGCGGGCCTTGGGCTCGGCTATGCGATCGTTCCGGTGATGGTCGGCAAGTTACTGACAGTCACGACATGGCAGATGGCGTTGACGGCGATGGCGGCGCTGATCCTGCTCGTACCGATGCTGGTCAACCTGCTGGTCGCCTTTCCGCGCCCCGCCGATCCTGCGGCGCCGCCCGTCAGTGCCGACGGGTTGAGCCTCGGCGAGGCGTTGCGCACGGC
>SCUQ01000097.1 GCA_004297635.1 Rhizorhabdus sp.
CCGGCCTTGCCCTGCCGGCCGTCATCCTCGCCCATCGCATGGAGGATCCGCGCCCTCCGATCGAGGCTGTCGGCAGGCAGCGTGCGTAGCTCGCCCTGGTTCTGATAATAGCGCAGCGCCCGCCGGTTGACGTCGGTCATCACGTCCAGTCGGCCGACATGGCGCAGATCGGCGCGCAGGTCGGTCAGCATATATTCGATCAGCCCTTCGGCCTCGGCCCGCTGCCGGACGGCGTCGTTGCGTGCTCTGATGGCTGTGATCGTCATGGCCGCCATGATTATCAGCAGCGTGAACGCGGCGAGCGTGACGGCCATCACTCTGCGCAGATTGCGCTGGGCGTCGCGCTGGACGAGTGCATCGAGCGGAAGATCGAGCAGACCCGCGACGATCTTGAGTAGCCCCAGCCGCCTGCCATCCTTGCCCGGGCGCAGGTCGGCCGCCAGCGGCTCGCCGCCCGCGATGAGGGCATCGGGAAAGGCCGTTTCGGGCTCACCGCGCAGCAACACCGCCATGATCGGACGGTCAGGAAACAGGGCACGGAACAGCTGGATTTCCTGACCCACCCAATAAGAGGCCTTCGCCTCGGGTGAGCACAGGACGATCAGCGCCTGCGCCCGCGTCAGTGCCTTCCGGACCGCTTCGGACAAGTCGACGGCGACGGGGAAATCGTCGCGGTCGCGAAACACCGGCCCCAGCCGGTCGATCCGCGCGCCATCCTGGCCGATGATCGCGAGCGCGCGGGGCAGCCGATAGCTTTCCATCGCACGGTGGAGCCAGCGCGCCATGCGCGCATCGGCATGGCTATAGCTTATGAAGCCGCGATATTCCCCGCGCGCCAGGGCCGCCGAGCGTCCCCCGGCCCGCACCTCCGAAGCCTGCATCCGACGCCCCCGTCCCGCATGGTCATGAAGATCAGCACCCTGCCCAGGCTCGCCGCGCGATCAAGTAGAATCGCAGCCGTGACGACCATCACGCGCAGCGCGGTGCCAGCGCGCCTAGATGTTCAGCCGACCTGGATGGGGAAAACAGGAGGAACGTCCCATGATCAAAGTTCGTCACGTCATCGGCTGCGCCGCGCTCATGCTCGGCTCGCAATATATCGCAACACCGGCGCAGGCCGAGGACACCGAAAAAACCGGCCTGCTCGCCGCGCTCGGCATCGAAGCGGCGGGCGGCGAAACCACGCTGGGCGACAATGGCGGGCAGATCGAAGGCTATCTGCTCGCCAGCGGGACGATGAACGAAGCGGCCGAAACGATTCTCGGCCAGATACGCGCGAGTTACGGTGACAGGCCGATGTTGCTGCTGACCAGGGAAGAGGCCGTCAATCTGAACGTCGGCACGGTGTTGTCGCAGCGCATCCATCGGCTGCGGATCGCCGCCATCGAGGCGGCAGCGACCTGCAAGGCAGCCGCGAAGCAGAAAGCTGGGGGCGGATATAAGGCCGCGCTGGACTCCTCCGGAACCGAAACCCCCGACAACGGAACGAAATCCGGCCCGAACCTTATGGGGAAGGATATCGCCGGCCTCGCGCGCACCGATCAGACGATCGCGGGCTTCGACATCGCGCTTGGCGAACGGGCGCTGATCAACGCGATTGGGGCAGCCAATAGGAAGGGCGAGCCGCTCGACCTGCGCCTCGTCTCCGATATGGTCGCGGCGCCCGCGGACAGCCCGATCGTTGGGCTATGGAACGCCCTTGAGAGCGAGGTCGCGGCGTTGGAGCCCTGTGCCTCTATCGAAAAACCCGCTGCCTCCATGGCTGCGGCGGTCAAGGGCGCAGCGGCCGTCGTCGCGCGGTTCGGTGCACTGAAGACCTATGCTCTGACCCCAGGCGACAAAGGCGCCCCCTCACCGCTCGAGCAGGCCGCCGCGCTGGGCGACATCACGACGGCCAATCCCCGGCTGCTCCGTGTCGCGGTCGAAAAAGTCGGTGGAACGACGGTGACGCGTTCGAACATTTTCCTGAAGCTGGGTCTGCCGGGTGCCGTGGTCGTCTCGGGCGGCCTCGTCGCCGGCTATCGCGTCGTCGATCCGGCGACAGGAAGGCTCGAGGCGTCGGGCACCGTTTTGTGCGCCATCCCGCAGAAGTCCTTCGGGAAGGTGCCGACCTATGTGCTGAGGGGCGATCAGGCCACCGCTCCGAATGGTGGTCCCGTGAAAAACTGCGTGCCGCTTAGCTGAACGGTACCGCGGCACCGCGGATCGGCCATAGCGCCGGTCCGGAACGCCCTCACATCCAGCTTCGGGAGATATCATATGCCCAAGGGAATCTCGTTGCATGTCGGCCTGAACGCGGTCGATCCCAATCACTATGCCGGCTGGTCCGGGCCGCTGAACGCCTGTGAGGCCGACGCCGGCGACATGCGGCTGATCGCGCAGAGCTGCGGCTTCGATAGCGCGGTCCTGCTCACGGCACAGGCCACGCGCGCAGCAGTCACAAGCGGCATCGCGCAGGCTGCCGGCCAGCTTGTGGCGGGTGACATCTTCCTGCTCACCATGTCGTCGCACGGTGGACAGGTCCCCGATATGAATGGCGACGAGCCCGATGCGCTGGACGAAACCTGGTGCCTCTATGACGGACAGCTGCTCGACGATGAGCTGTCCTATGCTCTCGGCGCCTTCGCGGGCGGCGTCCGCATCGTTGTCATTTCGGACAGCTGCCACAGCGGGACCGTCGTCAAGACGGCGGCGATGCGTGCGTTGCACGGCGATCTTTTCGGCTGGCGGGCAGCACTACCGGCGCTTGCGGCATCGGAGGGCGGCGTACACGCGCTGTTTGCCGACGTCGCCGGGGCGCTCGGCCCCCGGGTGATGCCGCTCGACATCACCAGCCGTGTCTACCTCACCAACAAGGCGTTCTATGACGACATCGGCCGGCGTCCCGAACTGAACGAAGCGAAAAACCATGTCGCCGCCTCAGTCATTCTGCTCTCCGGTTGCCAGGACAATCAGCTTTCGATGGATGGCCCGTTCAACGGCGCCTTTACCGGCCAGCTCAAGCGAATCTGGAACGGCGGCAAATATGGCGGGAATTACGACCGTTTCGTCTCCGACATTCGCAAGGGGCTGGACGATCCCACCCAGTCGCCCGGCGTCTTCCGCATCGGCGCGTCCAACCCCGCCTTCGATGCCCAGAAGCCCTTCAGCATCTGACCGCGACCTTTGAGTCCGGGATAGGCGCACCTGCCCGAGAGGGGGAACGCCATTGCGTATCGGCCTTTCCATCGTAAGAAATGCTTCCCGGTCGCCGCCGCCGGCTGCGACGCTACCACCGCGGCCGCGATCGATTAAAGGACGGACAGGGCAGGCAAAGGGCGAGAGCAGGAGCAGCCGTGGCCGGACATCGCATCTATGCCGTCAGCGTGGCGAGCGTCTATCCGCACTATGTCGCAAAGGCCGAGAAGAAGGGCCGCAGCCGGGCGGAGGTCGATGCGATCCTCTGCTGGCTGACCGGCCACAGCCCGGAAAGCCTCGCCGCCGTCCTCGCGGACGGCACGAATTTCGAGGATTTCTTCGCGGACGCCCCCCACCTGAATCCCGCCCGCGCACGGATCACCGGCACGGTGTGCGGCGTACGCGTGGAAGAGATACGGGAACCAACGATGCGCGAAATCCGCTATCTCGACAAGCTGATCGACGAACTGCGGCGGGGCAAGGCGCTCCACAGGATATTGCGCGCTTGAAGCAAGACCGGCCGGCCGGCATCAGGGGCGGGTCTTGCCTTCCCGTCGCGGCGCCGTCAGGGTCCGCCGATGCTTCCCCACACACGCGCCATGGCCGTAGCCGCCGCCTTCGCCTTCATCACCGGCCGCAAGGTCGCCGGCCTGTACGATCACACCGCCGCCCGCCACCTGCGCATCGCCGCCGAGGCGCGCGGCGCGCATCTGCAGGGCTATGACGGCGACCGCGCGGCAAGGTTTGGTGGTGAGCTTCCCGAACTCTACGATGCCGCCGACAAGGCGTTCATCGCGATCGAGATCGATGGGCTGACGGCGCGCGGCCATGATCGCGGTTCCGCCACCGATTGGTCGGCAACCGTCACCGATCGGCAGGTGCAGCTCTACGATCATGGCGAGGCCGCATGGTTTGCCTTCGACGTTCAGGTCGCCTGATCGGGCAGGTCGTCCGATCGAACGCGACCGGCCCGGACGTGAAAAGGGCCGGGGATGACGGCTATCGCCACCACCCCGGCCGCCTCAGGCCGAAACCCTATCCGTGACATGGGCGTCAGGCGCGCGCATATTGTCCGGCCTCGGCGCCGAAATGCTCGCGGGCAAAGGCCCGGGCAGCCGTCATGGTCTTGAAGACCTCGTCCTGCAGCTTTGAATCGACCAGCGGATAATTCTGCGAGTTGAACCAGGTCCTGCGCACCGTCAGACGGAACGCACCATTTTCATCCTTGGTGATCAGAAACGGCTTTACTGGCACTCTCGACATGATTTTCCCCTGATCTTATCTATTTAAACATCGGTCGAAATCATCTGCCGACGCGAAATCGCGGTACAACAAGAAGCCGGAGCGGCGATCCGATAGCATCGGATCGGCCGCTCCGGCCTCGATCATCCTGATCGAAGACGCTCAGGCGTCCTGAAGATTGACCGCCGACATCTTGCCGCGCTGGTCCTTCTCGAGATCGTAGCTGACGCGCTGTTCCTGGGTGAGCGTCGACATGCCGGCGCGCTCGACGGCGCTGATGTGGACGAAGCTGTCACCCGAGCCATCTTCATTGGCGATGAAACCATAGCCCTTGTCGATGTTGAAGAATTTTACTTTGCCGATAGCCATGGGGTGTTTCCTTTCACGAAAACGGGATTGCCACCGACAGAATGCCGGCGGAGCCAGGTAGCGTGGAGAGGAAAAGCGCGCCCGAAGGTATCAAGTTTCCGTCGCAAGCGACGTTAGCCGGGCAGATATGGGGACGGGTGCAGGAAATTCAAGGGGACCGGACGGAAGCGATCGTCCCGCGACTCATTCCGAACGAACAGGAGTGCGCGCGGGATATGGTGGCGCCCCCATCAGACGCCTGGTGCGCGATGGTGACCGATCGGCCGGTGCGGCCCTACGACCATGGCGTGAGCGCGTCCTTCGCGTTCGATGGGCAGTGGCGCGATCGCGCCGCCGCACCATGTGGCGGCAATAATGGGGATCAGCGGCAGGCCATCCGGCGACCGCCTATGATTCGCTAGCAGTCCAACAGCATTAGACGATCGTCTTAGAGCACCGCTGTACTAAAAGCGACGCGATGTCAGAAATTGGCAAGAAAAAATATTGTCATAAACCATTGGTCTAAGATCGATGCTTGAAACCTCCCCAAATTAAACTTTGTTAACCAGCCGTCCGCCTTATCCCCCCTGTCTCAATCAGGGGATGGATCATCGTGACAATTTTCAGTAAATCCAGCTTCGCTTTCCTCTCGAGCGCGGCAGCGCTCGCCTTCGTCGCAACCGGCAGCACCGCGCAGGCCGGCAGTTCCGCGGGTACGATCGGCGTATCGCTGAACGTTTCCGCCGCCTGCGCCGTCAACGGTGCATCCGGCTCGGCGGCGAACCTCGGACAGATCGGTGCGCTCGCCTTCGCCGATCAGCCAGGGATCTTCGGCAATACCGACGCAGCGCTCACCGCCAGCGGCGGGGGCAATGCGATATCGGTCCTCTGCACGCCCGGCCTCACGCCGACATTGACGATCGGGACCGGTGCCAACGACAGCAACGGCGTCCGGCGCATGAGTTCCGGCAGCAACAACGTCGCCTACCACCTGTACAGCGACAGCAATCGCAGTAACGAGATCACGGTCGGACAGCAGCTCAGCCTCGGAACTGCCACGTCGAGTGCCTTCAGCGTGCCAATCTACGGCCGGGTGAACAGCGGCGGTCAGGTCCTTCCCGCCGGCGCGTACACCGATACCGTGCAGGTTACGCTTGCCTGGTAGAAAGCTGCGCGCCGCCGCTGCGATCTGCACGGCCCTTCTTCCCGGTTTTGCCCGCGCCGAACTCAGCAAGACCTTCCAGGTCTCGGCCACGATCGCCAACGGCTGTTCGGTAACCTCGGCGAGCGGCAGTGACTGGGGAACCATCGACCTGGGGACGGTTGCGGGCACACGCACCGCAACCGTCGAGGCCGGTCTGCTGTCGGGGGCGGTTGCCGGCCTACAGCTCGATTGCACACCGGGCATGACGGCCAGTGTCAGCGCCGATGCCGGACGGAACGCCATCGGCGGAGCGCGACAATTGGCCAGCCAGGCGGAACGCATTGGCTACCAGCTCTATGTCGGAACCACGGCGACCGCGTGGAATGCACAGGCAATCGGCGTCAGCTTCCCGGCTGGAACGTCTCGCCAGCTGCTTCCGGTGCTGGCCCGTGCCGCGCTCAGCGGCAACGCCAAGGCCGGCACCTACCGCGACACGGTTCAGATCACCCTCGCGTGGTGACAGGAAAATTGAGGACTGCCATGCTCCGCCTTTCGCTCCTTATTCCGCTGCTCGCCATGCTCGGCGCGCGCACCGAGGCATCCGCCTTGGTGCTCTGGCCGATCGACCCGAAGATCGAAGGCGACCAGAGCGCGACGATGCTCTGGGTCGAAAATCAGGGCAGCGAACCGGTGACGCTGCAGATCCGCTCTTTCGCGTGGACGCAGGCCGAGGGAAAGGACGTCCACGAGCGTCAGAACGAGGTCGTCGCGAGCCCGCCCATCGCCAAATTGACCGCGGGCCAGCGCCAGCTCATCCGCATCATTCGCCGCGCGCCGGCCATGCCTGGCGGCGAGCGCAGTTACCGGCTCCTGATCGACGAGCTGCCGGCGCCAGTCGGTACGACCGAGTCCACGCGGGCGACGGCGAATCTGGCGATGCAGATGCGCTATTCGATTCCGCTCTTCACCCGCGGTGCCACGGCCACGGAGCCTCAGCTGTCGACACGCGTCCTGCACGAAAGCGGGCAGCGATTCCTCGAAATACGCAACAGCGGGACCGGGCATGCGCGGCTCGTCAATCTTCGGATAAGGCGGGGCGCGCATGAGACCCCAGTCAACCACGGCCTGGTCGGCTATATCCTGCCCGGGGCCGTGATGCGTTGGCCGCTTCCGGCAACCGCCCCGATCGGCGGGGGAATCATCGTGAGCGTCAATGGACGCGATCTCGTCCTCGGGCCGAGTGTCTGAATCGCGCCGTGCGGTTCCTTCTCCTTCTTATCCAGTCGGTCATGCTGCTCGGCCTGTCCGCTCCGCTCCTCGCGTCGCCCGATGCGGAGATCCCGGATGCCCCCCTCTTCGTCGAGCTCGTCGTCAACCGAAAGGCGACCGGCGACCTGATCCAGGTGCGCATGAACGGTGAAGAGATATGGGTGGAGGCCGAGGATCTGCGCCGCGCCGGCCTTTCGACCGAGCGTGACGGGTTCGTCAACGCCGCGGCATTGGCAGGCGTCGAGGCGCATTATAACGCGCTCGATCAGATGCTGATGCTCGAAGCATCGCCCGATCTGCTTCCCGTCAGTCGCCTCGGAGGGAGGCCGCAGCAGGCCGCCCGCACCGCCGCGGACTTCGGTGCCCTCCTCAACTACGACGCCTATTTCGAAGCGCGCGGCGGCGGTGCACTGGCCGGGTCGCTGTGGACCGAACAGCGCATTTTCGGTCCGTTCGGCATCGTTTCGAACAACGGCTCGCTGCTGAGCAACGGGCGCAGCGGAAGCGTGTATCGCCG
>SCUQ01000098.1 GCA_004297635.1 Rhizorhabdus sp.
CGCCACCGAACTGGGCGCCGCCGCGGTCAAGGCCGCGATCGAGCGTGCCCATGTCGATGGCGGACGCGCCGGACAGAGCGCCCTGGAAGCCGCCCATCGGGGTCCGGGCATAGGAAGCGATGACGACGGGATCATGGGTCATGATGTTTTCCTCACAATGCGCGGGCGATCACCATCCGCTGGATGTCGGATGTGCCCTCGTAGATCTGGCAGACGCGGACATCGCGATAGATTTTGGCGAGTCCGAACTCTTCGAGATAACCATAGCCGCCGAGCGTCTGTATCGCGCCCGAGACGATCGCTTCGGCCGCCTCCGACGCGAACAGCTTCGCCATCGACGCTTCCGTCAGGCAGGGCCGCCCCATATCCTTCACGCCGGCGGCATGAAGCACCATGAGCCGGGCGGCCTCCAGCCGGGTCGCGAGGTCGGCAAGGCGGAAGCCCACGGCCTGATGCTCGATGATCGGCTTGCCCATGCTCCTGCGGTCCTTCGCATAGGCCACGGCGATCTCCAGCGCGGCCTGCGCCATGCCGACGCATTGCGCGGCGATCCCGATCCGGCCCTGCTCCAGATTGGCCAGGGCGATGTTGAGCCCGCGCCCCTCGGCGCCATAGAGGAGGGCATCGGGAACGAACATATTCTCGAACCGGATCGCGCAGGTGTCCGATGCGGCCTGGCCCAGCTTGTGCTCGACTTTGTCGACGACATATCCCGGCGTGTCGGTGGGCACCAGGAAGCCCGATATGCCCTTCTTGCCCGCTTGCGGATCGGTGACGGCGAACACCATGGCGAGGCCGCCGATCTTGCCCGAAGTGATGAACTGCTTGGCGCCATTCAGTACCCAGCCGCCTTCGACCCGGGCCGCGCGGGTGCGGATCGCCGCGGCGTCGGAACCGGCATCGGCTTCGGTCAGCGCGAAGGCGCCGATCATCCGGCCGCTGATCAGCTCGGGCAGGAAGCGCGCCTTCTGCGCTTCGCTGCCTTCCTGCAGGAGGCCGCCGACGAGCAGGCTGTTCTGGATCGAGATGATCGTCGAGAGCGGCCCATCCGCCGCAGCGATTTCGATCAGCGACAGCGCGTAGGAGACATAATCTGCGCCCGCACCGCCAACCGATTCGGGCGCCACCATTCCGAGCAGGCCAAGACCGGCGACTTCCTCGAACAGGCCGCTAGGATACCCCTTCGCAGCCTCGAAAGCCTGGCTTTGCGGGCGAATCCGCTCCTGTGCGAAGGCGCGGACCGCGTCCCGGATGGCCGATTGCGTTTCGGACAGGATCATGAAACCTCGACGAATATCATATACTCACGGGTATATTGATTGCTCAATGGTTTTGTGTCAACTCTCCCGGATGACTGCCGCCAGCGCCAGTGAAACCGTTCCGTCGCCATTCCGAACGCGCGAGCAGCGCGCCGAGGAGCGGGAAGCCAAGCGTCTGGCGGTGCTGATCGCGGCAGTCCGCATGTTCAACCAGCGCGGCTTCCACGCCACGCTGCTCGAGGATGTTGCGGCCAGCCTCGGCATCTCGAAGCCCACCATCTACCATTATCTCGGCAACAAGGAGCAGGTACTGCTCGAATGTATCGCGCTGGGCATCGAGCAGTTTCAACAGGCGATCGCGGAGGCGCAGGCCGTGCCGGGCAGCGGGCTAGACCGGCTGCGCCATTTCCTGCGCTCCTATGCGTGCATCAACATGGATGATTTCGGCCGCTGCGTTATCCGTACCGGCGCCGAGCCGATGTCGGCCGAAGGCGCCCGGATCTTCCGCGACAACAAGCGGGGGATCGACAGCGCGCTGCGGGCCTTCATCGAAGAGGGCATGGCCGATGGCTCGATCGCGCCGAGCGATCCGAAGATCCTGGGCTTCACTCTGGCGGGCGCGCTCAACTGGCCGGCACGCTGGCATTCGCCGGACGGGGATATCGGCGCGGATGAGATTGCGCGGCAGATGGTGGACATATTGACGGCAGGGCTGGCGCCGCGCGCCTGACATTCCGCTTTGCGATCAATAGCGCATCCGTCCTGTCCGGAGCGCCACGGCCCAGTCCGGGCGCCCGCGCGCCTCGGCGGTGCGGGCCGCGTCCTCCGCATCATAGTCGACCGCGATCAGTTCGGCCTGCCAGCATCCGTCGCTGCCGCGCTCCGCGATCGCATAGCGGGCCTGCGCGCTGCCGCTTTCCATCACATGCGGCCAGGGATGGTCGTCGCCATAAGCGGGTAGGCCCACCGATCCGGGATTGACGATCAGCCCGCCGCCCGCACGCCGGTGGCGCCGCGGCATATGGGTATGGCCGCACAGGATGAGCGCGGCCGTCTCGCCACCGCTCTTCGCCTCGATCTCTTCCCCGGTGGCGGCACGAGCACCGCCGGGTTCGACATGATCGAGATAATATTCGAGATCACTTGTGGGGGTGCCGTGGCACAGCAGGATATCGGGCGCGAGCCTCAGTCCGGTCGGCAGCGCCATCATCCATGCTTTGTGTGCATCGCTCAGCCGGGGCGCCGTCACCGCATCGGAAGGGCCCATCGCGCTGATATCGAGCGTCAGGAGCTGGCGTTCGTGGTTGCCCCGGATCGTCGGCAGATCGAGCGCCATAAGCCGGTCCGCCGTCCCCGCCGGATCGAGCGGCCCGGACACTATGTCGCCAAGATTGACGGTCAGATCGACGTCACGCTTTGCAATATCGACAAGAACCGCGTCGAGCGCGGCGAGATTGCCGTGAATATCCGAGATAGCCGCGATCCGCATCGCCGATCCGGATCAACTGATCGGCAGCTGGATCATGCGGCCCGAATAGATGACCGGCCCGGTCGGCAGGCCGGTCGGCGAACCGCCCTTCGGTTCGACCGAAACCGCGATGGTGTTGTCCTGCTGCAGGTCGATCGCCATCTGGTCGAGCGCGGTCGCGCCGCCTTCGCGCATCAGCCCGATCGATCTGGGCGCTGCCTTGCCCGCGATCACCCATAGCTCGAGACTGTGGCCGGGGCGCGGCGTCACATTGACCGGCATCACCCGCATCTTCCTGCTCGCCTTGTCATAGGTGACGAGCAGGGCCGGCGCGCCGCCCTGTTCGCTGAGCGCGGCGACGGTCCGGAAGAGCGGCGCTTCCGTCTGCTGGGCGACTTGCGTGGTCGCGGGTTGCGGCCGGGGGCGCAAGGCCATGCCGGTGCTGACGATCGCCATCAGCGCGGCGGCGGCCGTCGCAGCCTGCCAGCGGCGCAGCGCCGCATTGTCGTTCGCGGGCCGGCTGCCGCCCTCGATCCTGTTCCACAGGGCGGGCGCCGGTGTCGCTTCCGGCACCGCGAGCAGCAGCGGCGAGAGGCGATCCTGCCAGCCGGAGACCGCAGCGACGGCGTCCGGATCGGTCAGAAGCCGGCGCTGGAAGGCCTTGTGCTCGGCGGCGTCCAGCGTGCCGAGAACATATTCCCCCGCGATCATCTCGATATCGTCAGCCATCGAGGCAGCCCTTCAGCCGCGCAAGGCCACGATGCAGCCAGCTCTTGATCGTACCTGTCGGATGGCCGAGCCGTGCGGACAGCTCCTCCCGGCTTTCCCCGTTGAGATAGGCGGCGAGGATCAACGCCCGCTGATCGGTATCGAGCCTGTCGAGACAGGCCCGCAGCGCCGCCATCTGTTCGGCGGAGGCGCCCGCCGCGGGATCCCCCATCATGTCGAAATCGAAATCATCGGCACGCGTGCGGCCGCCCGGATGCTCGCGCCGGCGCTGGTCGATCGCCACATTGCGTGCGATCGTCGCGGCCCAGCTGATCGGGCTGCCCCGGCGGGCATCGAACCCTGCGGCGTTGCGCCAGATCTTGGTATAGGCATCCTGCATCGCGTCTT
>SCUQ01000099.1 GCA_004297635.1 Rhizorhabdus sp.
CGAAAGCCCCGCCAACCCGACCAACGCGCTGGTCGATGTCGAGGCGGTGCGCGATACGCGCGACCGGCTGTTCGCAGGGGAGGAGGAGAAGCCGCCGATCGTCATCGACAACACCTTCCTCGGGCCCCTCTGGTCGAAGCCGCTCAAACATGGCGCCGATCTGGTCGTCTATTCCTTGACGAAATATGCCGGCGGGCACAGCGACCTCGTGGCAGGCGGCGTGGTCGGTGCGAAGGCGCTGCTCGATCCGATCCGCGCGATGCGCAACACCATCGGCACGATCACCGATCCCAACACCGCCTGGATGCTGCTCCGTTCGCTGGAGACGCTGGAACTGCGGATGAGCCGCGCGGGAGAGAATGCGGCGAAGGTCTGCGAATGGCTGCGCGGCCAGAGCCAGGTCGAGCGCGTCGGTTATCTCGGCTTTCTCGAAGCCGGATCGCGGCAGGCCGACATTTATCGCCGCCACTGCGACGGCGCCGGATCGACCTTCTCGCTCTACCTGAAGGGCGGGGAGCGCGAAGCCTTCGCCTTTCTCGACGCGCTGAAGATCGCCAAGCTGGCGGTCAGCCTGGGCGGCACCGAGACGCTGGCCAGCCATCCGGCCGGCATGACCCATCTATCGGTTCCCGACGAGCGGAAGAAGGCGCTCGACATCGGCGACAATCTGGTCCGCATTTCGATCGGCATCGAGGATCCCGACGACCTCATCGCCGACTTCGATCAGGCGCTGCAGGCGATCGGCTAGCCGCGCCGACGTTCGCTCAGTTCCTCCCCGCCGGGAAGGTGTTGGCAAAATAAATCATCATCCTCCGCGCCGCCGCATCCGACAGTTCGATGAAGATGCGGCGGCCGTCATCCGGATCGGCCACCCGGCGCAGCAGGCCGGTTTCGGTGAGCTGCTTAATCCAACGCAGCGCGGTCGTCGCGGGGACGGCAGCGGCGATACACAGGCTCGACACCGCCACCGAGCGGCCCTCGATCCGCGCCGCGGTGAGGTCCAGCAATATGTCCCAGGCGGGGTCCGCGAACAGGCCGGGACCGAACAGCTCGTCGCGCAGCCGCCGGGCGCGGATCATATCGCGGATAAGCGCCGCCTCGACGGGGGTCGCATCGTCGATGTCGCGGGGTGGTTCGAGCGGGTCCTCATCCGGCGACGGCACCATGTCCGGATCGCGGACGAAGCGCGCCATCTCATCCAGGATATGCTGGATAGGCAGCCCACGCTCTGCTTCACTCTTGTCGCGCAGCTGCGGTTCGCTCGCGCGCAGCCGCTCGGCAATGGCCATGTCGAACGCCGCCTCGTCCCGTTCCGCGAGCAGGCTCACCGCGTCATGACCGATCCGCGCGCTGGCGATGTCGATCAGATCGGGCGCGATCATGACAATCGCCGCGAAGCGCCCCGCAGCCGCCCCCGTCTCGATCCGGTCGAACAGCCGGTCGAGCTCCCCGCCGTGATCCGTGACCACATCGACGATGACAAGATCGACCGCGATCTGCCGATCGAGCCGATCGGCTGCCTGATCGACCGGCAGCGTCGCCGCGATCCGACCGCCCGTCGCCGCGACGCGCTCCGAAGCAAAGGCCGACGCTTCCGGAGAGTCAGCAAAAATAAGGACTGTCGGTGCAGAACCCCAATCCCCCATTTGTTGACCTCCGCAAAAACACACCCGCCCCCCGCGGGCACCATGTTCCGCAGGAATCCTAGCGGCCATCCCGCCCCTGTCAGCAGCCGAATAGTCCGGAATGGATTTAACTCCGCCGCAAAGGAACATCTGCGCACAAAGACACGTTGACCGACGAATTTCCGAATGGTCAGGAGGAATAAGGCAATGTCGGGCAAATATGCTCAGCGCAATGCGCAGGACCATCATGTGATCGCCAAGGACGATCCCCTCGCGATCAGCCTGCTCAAGGAAGAGCATCATATTTTCCGTTCGCTGTTCGACGAGGCCGAAAACGCCGATGCCAAGCGGCTCGCCGCGATCGCGCGCGAGCTCTGCATGCGGCTGTCGGTGCACATGACGATCGAGGAGGAAATCCTCTACCCGGCGCTGAAACCCGTCCTCGGCGACGACGAGATCAACGAGGGCATCGTCGAGCACCAGTCGGGCAAGCGGATCGTGGCCGAGCTCGAGCAGCTCGACGGCACGGAAGATCTGTTCGCGGCCAAGGTCCACGTCCTGGGCGAAGAAACCGTCCATCATATCGACGAGGAGGACGAGGATATGTTCGAGGATGCGAAGGCCGCGCATGCCAGCGGCAAGATCGACCTCGACGCGCTCGGCGAACGCCTGCGCGCGCGGCAGGCACAGCTCTATGATGACATTGCCCGGACAGGCGAGACCGGCAAGACATCCGAGGCGCAACCCGACGAAGTCGAGCGGGCTGATCGCGCAGTGACGGGCGGCTAGACGGTGATGGTCTGGAGCGAACGCGCCTCGATCGCTTCGTAAAGCGCGAACTCGTCCAGCACCGCCGTGCCGAGAGCCTGTTCGAAGGCCGCGCGGCTGGCCTGCGCCCCATAGGCTCCGCGCGCTTCATCGCCGAGATTGGATTGGAAGATGCCTGCCGCGCTGACCGGCAGAAAATCCTCGTAGATCACCGGATCGGCAACCACATCGCCGGCCGCGATGGCCGCGTGGAGCATCGCGGGCGCGATCCGCGCACCGCTGTATCGGAA
>SCUQ01000012.1 GCA_004297635.1 Rhizorhabdus sp.
AACCAGGCGGATACCGGAAGCCGCACCGCCCCGGCGGCGGGCGAGGCGCGTAGCCGGCCGAACTGATAGAAGCCCTCCAGTTCATGATCGAAGCGGCCTTTGGCCGGATCACGCAGCAGCCGCCCGCCGATCGTATGGAGATGGCGGTTTCGGGTCGGTCGCCCAGCCTGATCGCGCTCAGCCAGCCCGAAATAGCTGATCTCGCCCAGGGTGCGCCCGAACAGGCCGGGCTTCGCGATCTGGCCGCCCCACAGCTTGATGTTGAAATTCTCCCGGTCGCCGGACCGGCGATTGTCGCGGATCGCGGCGATATCGTCGGGACGGCGCTGCTGCGGCAGGGTGAAGATCAGCGTGGCGGTGGTGCCGCCCGTACTGCGGACGTCGATGCGTGCGCCGGTATAGCCATTGGTGGTGTTGCGATAATCGTCCGCCGCGACCAATCGCCGCGAACCGAGGTTCAGCGTGAAACGGCCGAGCTGGAGATCGGCGCGCGCGCCGGCCACCGGCAGCGCGACATCCTGGGCGACCACATAGGCCTGGACCAGCTCCAATATATTGACCTCGCCGGTGCCTATGGCGCTGCCCCGGTCAGCGCCATAGGCACGGCTGTCGAACATCTCGGCGCCGATGCGGAAGCCGTCGCCACGATATTCGCCGAGCAGGGTCGTCCGCAGGCTGAACAGGTCATCCCGCGCGCCGAAGCCAGCCCGGGACTGCCCCTGGAGCGTTTCGTAGCGCGCCCGGATCGATCCTGTCAGCACAACGGACCCCGGCAGGCCGAGCCCATCGTGCAGCGGCCCGCCCCTATCCTGTGCCCACGCCGGCAAGGCCGGCAACCATGCCATCGCCAGTGCCATTGCTACCGCAAGCCGGCCGGTGCACATGCACCACGAGCGCCCGATTATCATCAGCACATCCCAACCCCAACGAATTCGCCAAGCCCTTTCCCCCAAGGCATGGCGTCTTCGAAACCCCTTATCGCAAAGGGTTTTCGAACGCCCGATACTATCTCTACTGGTTTGATAGAATTTCTTTCTTCTCTCCTGAATTGGTAGAGATAAAAACGGCGGCGACAACCGCTCCCCCGGGGCGGGGAGAGCAGGTGCCCACCCTGCTCTCCCCAAAGGGAGGGGCCGATAGCGAGACGAAAGGGGTTATCATGCGACACTTCCTCCTGGCGGGCGCGGCAATCGCCGCCCTTGCGACACCGGCCTTCGCGCAGGACGCCACACCTGCGGCCGATGCCGCCGCCCAGGGCTTCGACGTGGATTCGCCGCGCGCGAACGGCGAAATCATCGTCACCGCACGCCGCCGCCAGGAAACGGCGCAGGAAGTGCCGCTCGCCATTTCGGTGGTCGGCGCCAACCAGATCGAGAGCACCGGCAACTTCAACATCCTGAAGCTGCAGCAGCTTGCGCCCACCCTCCAGGTCTATTCGTCGAATCCGCGCAACACCTCGGTCAATATCCGCGGCCTCGGCGTTCCGTTCGGTCTGACCAGCGACGGTTTCGAACAGGGCGTCGGCATCTATGTCGACGATGTGTACAACTCGCGCGTCGCCGCCGCCGTCTTCGACTTCCTCGACGTCAACCAGGTCGAAGTGCTGCGTGGGCCTCAGGGCACGCTCTACGGCAAGAACACGACCGCCGGCGCCATCAACATCACCACCAACCAGCCGACCTTCGATTTCGAAGGCCGCGCGGAAGTGACGGCCGGCAATCTTAATTTCAAGCAGGCCAAGGCCGCCGTCTCGGGTCCGCTGTCGGACAAGGTCGCGGTGCGCGTCGCCGGCGGCGTCACATCGCGCCGCGGCACGCTCTACAACACGATCAGCAAGCAATATGTGAACGAGCAGGACAATCTGGGCGTGCGCGGTTCGCTGTTGTTCAAGCCCAATGACGATCTGAGCATTACCCTCTCGGGCGACTACAGCAAGCAGGATCCGGAAGGCTTCACCACTGTCTTCGTTCGCGTCGGCCGCACGCAGCGAGCGCTATCCCGCCAGTATGACGCACTGGTCGCCGCCGCCAACGCCGCCGGCCGCAACTATGGGCTGCCCAGCCGCAACCCCTATGACCGCCTCTCGGACACCGATGCGAACCTGAACGCAGGCAACAAGATCGGCGGCGCTTCGATCAAGGTGAACTGGGATCTGGGCGTCGGTAAATTCACCTCGATCACCGCCTGGCGCTACTGGGACTGGAAACCGGAAAACGACCGCGACTTCACCGGCCTCTCGATCGTCGCTAAGTCGCAGAATCCGTCTCAGCAGGATCAATATAGTCAGGAATTCCGCTATAATTATGAAGGGGAGAGGGTCGATTTCGTCGTCGGCCTGTTTGGCTTCAAGCAACGCATCGACACCCAGGGCACCGAACAGCAAGGTATCGACGCCAGCCGCTGGAGCCTGACCGGCGCCCAGGCGAATGATCCGTCGATCCTCAACGGCCTGACCGCCACCAACACCCAATATCTGAAGAGCACCAGCGCCGCGCTGTTCGGTCAGGCCGCCTGGAAAGTGAACGACAAGCTGACCATCCAGCCCGGCGTGCGCCTGAACTATGACAAGAAGAGCGGCTTCTACCAACGCGTCGTCACCAACGGCGCAGGCGCGGTCATCAACTGCACAGTACCTCCGGGCGGACCGGCCCTGACCGGAAACCTGGCGGCGCAGTGCGGCGTCTATCAGCCACAGCTCACCCAGCCCTCGGCGAGCAAATGGAACTTCACCTATGATCTGAACGTGAACTACAAATTCGCGCGTGGCGTCCTCGGCTATGCCACCTATGCGAAGACCTTCAAGACCCTCGGCATCAACCAGAACGGCCTGCCGCTCACCTCGGCCAACGTGCCCGATCTCACCGCCAGCACGGTGAAGCCGGAATCGGTCCACCATTTCGAAGTCGGCCTCAAGACCCAGTTCTGGGACCGCAGGCGACCTTCAACATCAGCGCATTCCGCACAAGCATCAAGAATTTCCAGGCGACGGTGAACGGCGGCCAGTTCGGCACGGTGCGCGGCTATCTCGCCAACGCGGACAAGGTTCGCTCGCAAGGCATCGAGACCGACTTCCGGATCAACCCCAGCGATCGCTTCCTGGCCTATGTGAGCGGCGCCTATACCGACGCCAAATACAAGAAGTTCACCAACGCGCCCTGCCCGCCCGAGCTGTCGGGCGGCACGCTGCAGGCCGCCACGGCAACACCCGATTATTCGCAGCCCGGCGTGGCGGGAGCACTCAGTCCGCGCCAGTGCGATATCTCGGGGCAGCGCCTGCCTGGTGTTTCGCGCTGGTCGGCGTCCTTCGGTGCCGAAGCCAATGTTCCGGTGACGCTGCTGGCGAATGAGGGCCAGGCCTATTTCGGCGGCGACGGCAACTACCGCTCGCACTGGAACTCGAACGCGTCGCCTTCGCGTTATACCGAGGTCAGGGGCTATGTGCTGACCAACTTCCGCGCCGGCTTCCGCACCGATCGCTTCGACGTCTTCGGCTGGGTCCGCAACGCCTTCGACAAGAAATATATCGATCTGCTGCAGGTCGCCCCCGGTAATGTCGGCCTGATTGCCGGCAACCCTGGCGATCCGCGCACCTGGGGCGCCACCGTCAAGGCGAAGTTCTGATCCCGACCGTGAACAGGCAATTGCTTGCCATCCTTCTCGGCCGGCGCCTAAGGGTGCCGGCCGGATTTTTTTGACGGAAGACCTGCCTCCATGTTCTCCCTCCCGGAACTCAGCTACGAGCATATCGAGGCGCTCGCGCCGTTCATCGGTGTCGGCTTCCTGGCGCAGCTCGTCGATGGCGCGCTGGGCATGGCGTTCGGCGTCATCACCAATACGATGCTGGTCAGCGTGCTCGGCATTGCCCCGGCGCGCGCTTCGGCCAGCGTCCATCTGGTCGAGACCTTCACCACCGCAGCTTCGGGGATCAGCCACATCTACCACCGCAATGTCGACTGGAAGCTGTTTGCCCGGCTCGTCCTGCCCGGCATGGCCGGCGGCATCGCCGGGGCCTATCTGCTGTCGAACATCGACGGCTCGGTCGCACGCCCCTTCGTCATGGCTTATCTCAGCGGCATCGGCGTCTATCTGCTCTGGCGTGCCTGGCGGATGGATCATGGCGCCGAACATAAGCCCGCCCGGATCATCGAACCGCTCGGCCTGGCCGGCGGCTTTCTGGATGCGGCGGGCGGCGGCGGCTGGGGACCGGTCGTCACCTCCAATCTGCTGGTCCAGGGGACGGAGCCGCGCAGGACGATCGGCACGGTCAACACCGCCGAATTCTTCCTGACCGCGACGATCTCGCTCACCTTCGTCGCGACTCTGGGGCTGCAGGCCTTCACCATCGCCGCGATCGGGTTGATCATCGGCGGCCTGCTCGCCGCCCCGCTCGGCGCGCTGCTGGTCCGGCGCATCCCGGCGAAGCGGCTGTTGACGATGGTCGGCATCGTGCTGGTGGCAACGAGCATCTTCAGCCTCTGGAAAGCGCTCGCCTGACGGAGATTGCTTTCGGCGCAGCCCGGCAATAGGCGGCCCCTATGCACACGCAACGCAGCCAGATCCGCCTCGGCATCACCATGGGCGTCAGCGCCTATACGTTGTGGGGGGTGCTGCCGCTGTTCATCCGGCAGCTGCATGCGCTCAGCGCCCCGACGATATTGTCGCACCGCGTGATATGGTCGCTGGTGATCCTGATGGTGCTGGCTTCCGCGACGAAGCGCTGGACCGCGCTGGGCGCCGCGCTCCGCAATCCGCGTGTCCTGCTGGCGTTGTGCGCCTCGTCGCTGCTGATCGCGACCAACTGGCTGCTCTACATCTACAGCGTCAACAGCGGGCATACGCTGGAGGCGAGCCTGGGCTATTTCATCAATCCGCTGATCAATGTCCTGCTCGGCTTCCTGTTCCTGCGCGAACGCTTCACCCGGCTGGAGGGATTTGCCATCCTGCTAGCCGCGGCAGGCGTAGCCGCGATCACCATCTACTATGGCGCCTTGCCTTATATCCCGCTGGCGCTGGCGGTCAGCTTCGGTCTCTATGGTTTCGTCCGCAAGATGATCGGCCTGGGGCCTATCGAAGGACTGCTGATCGAAACCGCGCTGCTTTCGCCGTTCGCGCTTGGCTGGCTGCTGACCATGCCCGCCGCCCCAGCGGGCATCGACGCCCCCCCGTTATGGATGTTGATGGCAAGCGGAGTCGTCACCACCGCCCCGCTGCTGCTGTTCGCGGGCGCCGCCAACCGGATACGCTATTCGGAGCTTGGTCTGCTCCAATATATCGGGCCGACCCTGTCGATGCTGCTGGCGGTCCACCTGTTCGGCGAGCCGCTGCTGCCGATCCACCTGTTGACGTTCGGCCTGATCTGGGCAGGCCTGGCCCTCTACGTCGTCGGCACCTGGCACCGCGGGCGGGTCAGCCCGACGGTGCCGGAATAGCCCGCGCCGCTCAGAGGCTCAGCTTGCCGCGGACGAGATCCGAATAATCCTTCTGGATCTGGCGGGTCAGGTCTCCGACCGCGAAGTTCCACGGCCCGGCCGATCCCACCGGTACGATCTCGGCGGCGGAACCGGTCAGGAAGAACTGCTCGAAACCCTCCAGCTCCTCGGGCCAGATCGCCCGCTCGATCACCTCGATGCCGCGGCGCTTCGCCAGCTTGATAACGGTCTGGCGGGTGATGCCGTTCAGGAAGCAATCCGGCGTCGGCGTATGCAGCACCCCATCCTTGACGAAGAAGGCATTCGCGCCGGTCGCTTCGGCGACCTGCCCGCGATAGTCGAACATCAGCGCATCCTGGAAGCCGCGACCCTCGGCATAATGTTTGGACATCGTCGCGATCATGTAGAGGCCGGCGGCCTTTGCCTGCACAGGCGCGGTGAACGGCGCTGGCCGCCGCCACGGTGCGATGTCGAGCCTCAGCCCGCCCGCGCCCGGATCCAGATACTGGCCCCAATACCAGCAGGCCACCGCCATATGCGGCTTGGTGCGCTGGGCGGAAACGCCCATCTGCTCCGAACCGCGCCACGCCACCGGGCGGACATAGGCGTCCTTCAGATTGTTCGCCTTCATCGTCTCATAGCAGGCGGCCGTGATCTGCTCGACCGACCAGGGCAGATCGAAGCCCAGAATGCTCGCGCTGTCGCGCAGCCGCTGGCTGTGCCAGTCGGCCTCGAAGATCGTGCCGTCATAAGCGCGCACGCCTTCGAACACCGACGAGGCATAGTGCATCGCATGGGTAAGGACATGGACCTTGGCGTCCCGCCATGGAACCAGCTGGCCGTCGAGCCAGATGAAGCCGTCGCGATCGTCGTAGGTCGGTTCCTCAGCCATGTCACATCATCCTGCGTGGTGATTCATATATTGCCGCGCGGCGCACGCCGGTGATTGATAATTCGCCCGGAACGCGCTTTGACGTTGCGTTCCGATAATGTCGCTGGCAAATTACGTCAACATGGCTGTCCAAAATTCTCCCGAGACCTTCCGCGCCGCCTCCCCGCTGTTCCTGCGTGAGCCGGAGATACGGCGCGGCGTGGAACTGCTCTATTTCGGCTATAGCCATCTGCTGCGCGGCATCGACGAGGGGCTGGCCGAACAGGGGCTGGGCCGCGCCCACCATCGCTCGCTCTATTTCATCGCGCGCAACCCGGACATCACGGTCAGCGAACTGCTGCGCATCCTCGCCATCACCAAACAGTCGCTGGGCCGTGTCCTCAACGAACTGAGCGAGCGCGGCCTGATCGAGACGCGCACGGGCCGGGAGGACCGCCGGCAGCGCCTGCTGCGCGTCACGGAGGCGGGGGCCGAACTCGAAGCCTCGCTGTTCGAGGCGCTGCGCGAGACGATGTCGGCGGCCTATGCCCAGGCCGGGCAGAATGCCGTGACCGGCTTCTGGGCGGTGCTCGAAGGGCTCGTCCCGCCCGAAGAGAAACCCCGCATGCCGCACGCGCGCAAACAGGGTTAGCTGCCGCGGCTTTGCAGGGATCTGGCCTGGCGATGATATGCGCAAGGGAAACGACAGCATGACCACCGCGTTCGACTTCACCGCCAAGGCCATCGACGGCAGCGAGGTGCCGCTGGAACGTTATCGCGGCAAGGTGATGTTGATCGTCAACACCGCCAGCAGATGCAGTTTCACCCCGCAATATGAAGGGCTGGAGATGCTGCACGAACGGCTTTCCGACCGGGGCCTCACCATTCTCGGCTTCCCCTGCAACCAGTTCCGCGCACAGGAGCCGGGCAGCGAGGCCGAGATCGAGCAATTCTGCCGCCTTACCTACGACGTCCGGTTCCCGATGTTCGCGAAGATCGACGTCAACGGCCCGAACGCCCACCCGCTCTATGTATGGCTGAAGAGCAACGCCAAGGGCATTCTCGGCACCGAGGGGATCAAGTGGAACTTCACAAAATTCCTGATCGACCGTTCCGGCCGCATCTTCAGCCGCTACGCGCCGACCACCAGGCCGGAGGCGATACGCGGCGAGATCGAGGAGCTGCTGGAAGCGGTCTGAGCCGCAAGGGCAAGCGGATGCGTGACCCTTCCCGCGTGCAGATCCCGGCGCACCTCACCCGCGACTGACCTTACCCAAGCCCGCAGGCCTATGCTAAGCCGTGCTGCGGCGCGCGGCGGGGGAAGATGCGAATGCTCGACAGAGCAGACATAATCGACTGCCTCGCCGCGACCTTCCGTTGCGCCCCCGACGTCGCCGGCACGATCGAAATCTCCACGATATTGCGGAGCCATGCGCCCGGCGCGCAGATTTTTGGTCAGGGCCAGACCATTCGGCATTGCTGGATCGTCGTCACGGGCATGGCGCGGTCCTGCTCGCTGTCGATCGATGGGCAGCAGACCCAGCTGATGACCTTCAGCCCTGGCGAGATATTCGGCGCCTTCCCGGAGGAACGCCGCAGCCTGTTCGAGGTTCACGCGATCGACCGGCTCGAATTGCTCCAGATCGAAACGAGCCGGCTGCGGGATATTGCGGGCACCCACACCCAGGTGGCCTTTCGGCTGGCCACCATGTTCGCGGGGCAGCTTCACATCGCTCTCGATCGGCTTGCCGCGCGGGTGGCCCTGACGGCAAACGGGCGAGTCTATGCGGAACTGCTCCAGCTTGCCGGCGGGCGGCAGCTGATTTCGCCCTGCCCGTCGGTGACATCGCTTGCCGTCATGGCACAGACCACGCGGGAAACGGCATCCCGCGCCATCAACGCGCTGGAGCGACGAGGCATCGTCCAGCGCGACGCGCAGGGGCTCACCATCTTGTCCCCCCGTATGCTGGCCGAAATGCTGGTGTGAGCGTCAGGCGCCCGCAATCGCGTACACATCGATGGCGCATGCCGCGCAGCGGACTTCGCCGACGGGCTGGATCATCATATCGCCGGCTTCGCCGACCAGACTGAGCGCCATGGCGCGGCTCGCCAGCCATTGGCCCGGACGCGCGGTTCGCGCGATCGCCCGCGCGCCGGCCGCGACCGCTCCGGGCGATTCCAGAACGGCGGGCGCCAGGACATAGTCCAGCCCGATGGACAACGGCTCGCCACTGTCACGCTCCAGACGGCGAACCGCCGCCACGGCCGCGCCGGGATCGGAATAGGCGGCCGCCCAGATACCATCGGCCAGATCGCACCACGATGCATATCCGGATTCCCGTTCGATCGGCGCGCCGCCCTCCGGCCAGGCGACGACGGCCAGCAATTGCTGATCGTCGGCGAGGGGCGACGTGGCCGCGCCGACCGTCTCCGCACAGGCTATGCGGATCGTCCGCAGGCCCGGCGCGGGAGAGGACACGCCCTCGGTGCGCGCAGACGGAGGCAGGCAATCGATCTCCAGCGTCAGGACCCGGGATTGCAGTTCGCGGGCATTGACGACCGCAAGGCCGCGCACCATCGCCTGGGCAAGCGCGACACCCGCCACGCTCGGCGGCCCCGGAGTCGCGATCGTCTCGACCGAGTCGGCCGCCGCGCAGAGATCGTCGAAACGCGCGCCCCACTCGGTGCCGAAAGGCATGACCGACAATGCGCGAAAAGCCTCTATCGACGCTGGCAGGAGCACGTGCAGCCGGGCGCCCTGCCTCAGCCCCGCCTCGGCGATCAATATGTCCGCGCCCGCCGCCAGGGCACCGTACAGGAATCCGGGGCGCTCCCGCTTCAGCACGGCCTCGATCTGCGTGCTGGCGGCCCTGTCCTGGGGGGAAAGGCCCATCGTCCCCCGATAGCTCAGGCTGGCCGGCGGACGAATGTCTTCCAGCCAGTCCACCGCGAGCCCCAGATGCTCCGCGATGCGCGAAAATTGCGCGAGCGTGGAGGCATGGTCCTCCCAGGCCATGGGTGCGAGTGCGACCGCCTGCTTCACCAGCGTGGCGGATCGTTGCGCATCACCCAGCAGCAGCATCGCCTCAGCGCGCGTTGCCGTGAGCCAGTAGGGCGTCTCCGGTTCATGCGTGCCGCTGTCGAGCAGCTCGATCGTCAGCCGCGCGAGCGCCTCGGCCCGGGCCTTATCGCCCGACAGCAGCGCCAGCGTCGCGGCGTTGATCAGCGGATAGGTGGCCGGCGACAGATCGAAGGCCGCGAGATAGGCGTTGATCGCCTGATCGAGCCAGGCACCGCGCTGGCCCGGCGAAGCCAGCGCGGCCCTGTCCTTGAACAGCCTGCCCTTGAGGCAGAGCGCCTCGGACAGATCGTCCCGCTCGTGCCAGCCCGCCTCCTCGAAGGCCGACCACGCCAGTTCGATGGCCCCGGATCGCGCAAGGGAGCGAATGACTGGCAAGCTCGTCTGCATGGTACGAGGATAAGCCCTATCAGTTGCCTTGGCCACCGGGATGGCCGACATCGGGATCGATCGTGATCAGGATGGGGCGCGAACTTCCGGCTTCGGGATACAGACCGACATGGATGTTGAAGCCGCGGAAGAATTCGTTCTGCTCTTCTGCGGAAAGCATCTCATGATCGAAGACGAAATAGGCCCAGTTCGTCCTCGGCCTCAGGTCGCCCGCGCGCACCGATGTGATCGTCTCCCTGGAAACGCCGTCCGCTCCATCAGGCCAGCACAATGTCGGCTCCGAGAATATCTTGTCATGACCGTCGAAATCGGTCGTCGAAAACGGCGTCGAATAT
>SCUQ01000100.1 GCA_004297635.1 Rhizorhabdus sp.
CGACGATGTTGATCCGCGTGCCTTCCCATTCGACCGACGTGCATTTGGCGAGGATGGTGATGCCCCGCTCTTTCTCGAGATCGTTCGAATCCATCGCTCGTTCCTCGACGCGCTGATTGTCGCGGAAGGTGCCGGACTGGCGGAAGAGTTGATCGACGAGCGTGGTCTTGCCGTGGTCGACGTGCGCGATGATGGCCACGTTGCGGAGGCTCATGGTCTCGAAAGTCCTGAATATGAGGGATTTGGCCGCGCCCATAGCCGAATTGGCGCGATGCAACAAGGCCGGCTCGCCATGTTTCGACGTTCCGGCAGGTCATCGGCCGGCGCGAACGGGCACGGGCACAAAAAAACGGGCCGGTTCGTTGGAACCAGCCCGTAAGTCATTAGGAGAGGATGCCTGAAAGGCCCGTTCCTATTGCGGCGCAGCGGCTGGTTTGACAAATGCTGATGCAGCAACGGCGATTGCATTTTATGCACTCATTGCGTTTTAGGAATGCATGGATTGCAGCAATGGGCTGAGCCGACCGTATCGCTTGAATAATGCACCCCATGCGGCCATCTTCGCCGCAGCAGAGCTTGATGGAGAAACGGGGCGATGGCCACGACGACGACGACCGAGGAACCGGCGCTGGTGCTGAACGCGCCCGACCCGGTGAAGCTGGTCAGACCCGAAAAGGCTGCCGGCCTCGTGCCGCTTCAGGACGAGCAAAGGTCGAAGCTCGATGAGAAGGTCGATACTTTCATCGAGGATCTGATCGCGCAGGACGTCAACAGCCCCGAATTCGGCAAGCGGGTCGATTCGATCAGCAATATGGGCCGTAAGGAGATTGCCGAGGCGGCGGGCCAGTCGAACCGTTTCCTCGATCGCCCGGTCCGCGCGATCGATGCCGACAATAGCGTAGGAACCAATCTCGCGGAATTGCGCCGCACCGTCGAGGACCTCGACCCCGGCAAGCGCGACAATCTGTTCACCAAGAAGAAGCTGTTCGGGATCATCCCCTGGGGCAGCCGGATGCGCGACTATTTCGACAGCTATCGCTCCGCGCAGAGCCACATCGCATCGATCCTCAACAGCCTGGCCTCGGGCAAGGACGAGCTGATCAAGGACAATGCCGCGATCGACGTCGAGCGGCAGAATCTGTGGGCGGCGATGGGCCGGCTCGAACAGATGATCCACCTGTCCAAGGCGCTCGACGAGAAGCTGGAAAGCAAGGCGCTCGAACTGGACAGCACCGATCCCGAGAAGGCCAAGGCGATCCGTGAGACCGCGCTGTTCTACATTCGCCAGCGCAGCCAGGACCTGCTCACGCAGATGGCAGTGACCGTGCAGGGCTATCTCGCGCTCGATCTGGTCAAGAAAAACAATATCGAGCTGGTCAAGGGCGTCGATCGCGCCTCGACCACCACGGTCGCGGCGCTCCGCACCGCCGTCACGGTGGCGCAGGCGCTGACGAGCCAGAAGCTCGTCCTCGAGCAGATCACGGCGCTCAACACCACGACCGCGAACATCATCGATTCGACCGGCGAGATGCTCAAGAACCAGACCGGCGAGATCCACCGGCAGGCCGCCGCCTCGACCATTCCGGTCGAGACGCTGCAGCGCGCGTTCCAGAATATCTATGACACGATGGACACGATCGACCGCTTCAAGGTCGAAGCGCTCTCCTCGATGAAGCAGACCGTCACGGTGCTGACCAGCGAGGTCGAGAAGTCGAAGGGCTATATCGCCCGTGCCGAGGGCGCCGCGCAAAGCCAGGCCGAGCCGTTCAAGGCGCTCGACTGATGGCCGACAGCCGCGCGACGATCGATCGGGCCGAGGAAGTCCTCGACCGCATTCGTGCGCGTACCAGCCCCCGCCAGATCAAGGCTCATCGCCGCCGCGTGGCCGGTTTCTTCCGGCGACTGAAATATGCCTTCTTTGCCGTGCTGGGCGTGGCCCTGGCCGGCGGCTTGATCGGCACCTTCCTCACGCCGCTCGGCATCATGGGCTTCTTCCTGATGCTGGTGGTGATGGCGATCGCGTTTTTCGGGATCATGGGCTGGCCGCAGCCTGCCGAACCGACTCCCCAGCAGATCGCCAAGAGCGAGCTTCCCCTGCTTCCGGCGCAGACCGAGCGCTGGCTGGAGGCGCAGCGCCCCGCCCTGCCCGCACCGGCCCAGCGGCTGGCGGACGAGATCGGCATCAAGCTCGAGGCGCTGGGGCCGCAATTCGCACAGCTCGATCCCCATACCCCGACCGCCTTCGAGTTCCGTAAACTGGTGGCGGACGAACTGCCCGAACTGGTCGAAGGCTATAAGCGTGTGCCGGAAGCGATGCGCCGCGCCGATCGCCATGGCAGCTCGCCCGACCGACAGCTGGTCGACGGATTGAAGGTGGTCGACGACGAGCTGCGGCGGCTGGGAGAACAGGTCGTCAGCAGCGATCTCGACAAGCTCGCAACCCAGGGCCGCTACCTGGAACTGAAATATCGGGGCGCTGACGAGCAGCCTTGATGGAGTCTTCCATCACGCACGCGAATGCCGGAATAGTCCCGGATCAGCGGGCGGGGCCGGTTGATGCGCCCAGGGCATCCGCCCGTCTGATCCCGCGCACGATCGCCGCCATCGCATCGGGATAGGACGGTCCGCCGCAGGTGGTCAGCGCCTCGCTGACGTTGACGTGCCGCGCCGGCGGGATCGCACGGGCCAGCAGCGGATGCCGGAGCATCTCGGTGCCCTTGTCACGCACCGTCCCGCCATTTTCGACGAACAGGAAATCGGGCCGCGCGACCGCCATTTCCTCGATCGACAGACGGGACAGCATCGGCCGGTTCATCCTGGTCGCGAGATTGGCGAGGCCGGCACGCCGCATCATCTCGTCGATCAGCGTGCCCTGCCCCGTCAGATAGCCGCGCCGCTGATAATAAGCGGCCACCCGCCCCCGCCCCGGCGCCGGCCCGAGCGCCCGCATCCGTGCGTGCATCGAGGCGACGAGTGCCTCGCCGCGTTCGGGGTGGCCGATCTCGGCGGCGACGCGCCGAGCTGTGCGCTCGATACTGTCGAAGCTGTCGTCCCAAGGCAGTTGGACGAGCTTCACACCCCGGCTGCGCAGAACCGCGAGTGCCGCCGGCGTCCCGAAGCCCGAACTGAAGACGATATCAGGCTTCAGGGCCAGCATCTCCTCGGCACTGCCACGGATAGCGGGATAGCGCATCGCCTTGCGCCATGCCCAGGAGATGCGGGGATCGCGGGCGAATCGGTTCAGCGCCACGATCTGGCCGGGATCGGCGAGTTCGAGCAGATATTGATCGGCGCAGGGGCTCAATGAAACGATCCGCTTCGGCGCCGCCATTGCGGCGGCCGGCGTCAGCGCTGCCAGCAAACCTAGAAAGCGAAGTTTTCCGAAGCGCATCGCCTTCTCATTCGAAGATCGCCCGTCTAGGGTCAAGCCGGCCCCGACATGACCATAGCTTTCCCCCGCCGCTCCTTGCTGATCGCCGCGCTCGCATGCACCGCGCTGCTGCTGGGTATCGGATCGCTGCTGACCGGCCCCACCCGGTTCGGTACCGGGGAAATCGCGCATATCCTGGCGGGCGGCGGCGATCCGGTGCTGCGCGCCGTACTGCTGGAACTGCGTCTTCCCCGGGCGCTGCTCGGGCTGATGGTAGGCGGCATGCTCGGGCTCGGCGGCGCCGTCCTTCAGGGCTATCTGCGCAATCCGCTTGCCGAGCCATCGGTGCTGGGGACGTCTAACGCGGCCGCGCTGGGCGCGGTGATCGCGCTCTATTTCGGTCTCGCTCAGGCGCATCCACTCGTCCTGCCGTTGCTGGCGATCGCCGGTGCGCTGCTCGGGCTTGCGCCTTTGCTGCTGCTGGCCGGTCGCGCCGAAAGCCCGCTATCGCTGATCCTGGCGGGAATCGCGGTGGGAACCCTCGCCGGCGCCGGCATCAGTCTCGCGCTCAACCTCGCGCCGAACCCTTTCGCGGCGATGGAGATCATGAGCTGGCTGATGGGTTCGCTCGAGGATCGCAGCTTCGATCATATCTGGCTCGCCCTGCCCTGCATCGCGGCCGGCGGCGCGCTCCTCCTCTGGAACGCCCGATCGCTGGACGCCCTCACGCTCGGCGAGGATGCGGCGCAGACCCTGGGGGTCGACCTGCGCCGGCTGCGGCTGCGGCTGCTGATCGGGATCGCCATCGGTATCGGCGGCGCCGTCGCGGTGACGGGCGCGGTCGGCTTTGTCGGGCTGATCGTCCCGCATCTCCTTCGCCCGCTCACCGATCGCGCGCCGTCGGCGCTGCTGCTGCCGTCGGCCCTCGGCGGCGCGGCGCTGCTCTCGGCCGCCGATATCGCCGTCCGGCTGATCCCGACCGAGATCGAGTTGCGGCTGGGCGTGCTGACCGCGCTGCTCGGCGTGCCGGTGTTCCTCTATCACCTCGCGCGCGAGCGGCGCCTGTGGTGACGCTGGCGATCGAGGCGCTCCGCATCACGCTGGGCCGGACGGAGGTGCTGCATGGCATCGACGCGACAATCCGGCCCGGTGCGCTGGTCGGCGTGATCGGCCCCAATGGCGCGGGCAAATCCACCCTGGCGCGCGCGATCACCGGGCTCGTCCCGCTGGCTTCGGGCCGCGTGACGATCGATGGCGACGACATAGGTGGCTTGCCGCGCGCCCGACTGGCGCGGCGGATCGCCTATCTTCCCCAGGGCCAGACGGTGCATTGGCCGCTGACCGTCGAACGGCTGGTGGCGCTCGGCCGCCTGCCCCATCTCGCGCCCTTCTCGACGGTCTCAGCCACCGACGCACTGGCCATCGAGCGTGCGATGGAGCGGGCCGACATCCTGCCTCTCCGTCGCAGGATCGTTACGCAACTATCTGGTGGCGAACGTGCTCGGGCGCTGATCGCCCGCGCGCTCGCGGTCGAGGCCCCGGCGCTGGTCGTCGACGAGCCGCTCGCCGCCCTCGATCCCGGCCATCAGCTCCAGCTCATGGAATTGCTCAAGGCCGAGGCCGAAACTGGCAGCCTCGTCATCGCCGTCCTGCACGATCTCGCCATGGCGGCGCGCTTCTGCGACCGGCTGATCCTGATCCACGAAGGCCGGCTGATCGCCGATGGCGCGCCCGAGGCGGTTATGACCGCGGAATATTTGCGGCACTGCTATAATATCCGGGCGTGGACGGGCCTGATCGAGGGTCAGCCCGTCGTGCTGCCATTGTCCCGGTCCTGATCGCCTGGCGCGGCGAAGCCGAGATAGGCGAGCCGCCGCACTTCGCGCCGTCCGCGCACCACGGTGGCGAGGATCAGCCCGCAGAACCAGTTGAGGACGGCAAGGATGACGAGGCCGGTCGACAGCAGGGCGGTGGGCAGCCGCGGTACCAGCCCGGTCTGGAGGTAGGTGATGGCCAGCGGAATCGCCAGGATCACCGCGAGCAGCGCCAGCACCGCGCCGATCGACCCGAAGAACAGCATCGGCTTTTCCAGCCGGAACAGGCTCGCAATCGTCCTGAGGATGCGCCACCCGTCTCGATAGGTGGAGAGCTTTGACACCGAACCTTCGGGCCGCGCGCCATAGGCCGTCATCACCTCGCCCACCGGCATCTGCAGTTCGAGCGCATGTATGCTGATTTCGGTTTCGATCTCGAAGCCCGCGGACAGTACCGGGAAACTTTTCACAAATCGTCGTGAAAACACCCTGTAACCCGATAATATATCAGAAAATGTTCTGCCGAACAGCCGCGCCAATATACCGGTCAGCATCTTGTTGCCGAAGCGATGTCCACGCCGATAGGCCGCCTCGACCTCCGACTTGCGCGCGCCCACGACCATGTCGAGGCGCTCGTCGAGCATCATGCGGATCAGCGCGGGGGCGGCGGCGGCATCATAGGTCGCGTCGCCGTCGGCCATCACATAGATGTCGGCTTCGACATCGGAGAACATGCGGCGCACGACATGGCCCTTGCCCTGCATGCGTTCGGATCGAACGATAGCTCCGGCGGCCCGTGCCACCTCGACGGTGCGGTCCTTGCTGTTGTTGTCGAACACATAGATGCGGGCGCCGGGAAGCGCCGCGCGAAAGCCCGCGATGGTGGCGGCAATCGCCGCCTCCTCGTTATAACAGGGCAGGATGACGGCGATGTCGGGCTGCATGGCGGCGGTGATAGCCTTGGTCATTTCGCTTGTCATCCGTCGAGCGTCCCCTTGCGATCCCGTCGCCACAGCAGCCCCGCGATGATCGCCATCAGCGGCAGCAGCCAGATGATCCGCGCCTGATAGCGCGCCAAGGGCTCGGAAATGCCGCCGCAGAGCAAGGCGTTTACGGCCGCCGCCGTCGTCAGCAGCACGAGCCATAGACGGATGTCCGCGCCTGCGGCATCGCGCCGCGCCGCCACCCAGGCCAGCAGGCCGATCAGGGCGATGCCGATCACGGCCCGGTGAAGAGCGGCCATCGCCGCCTGCGGCCACAGGCTGCGCCCTGCCGGGCTCGCGATGAGGACGGCCCGCTCGCGCGGCGGGAGCGTCGCCCAGCAGCGTTGCGACGGATCGCAGGGCGTATTGGCGAGATCGACCTCGAACCGGGCCATCTGCCGCAGCGCATTGCCGATGATCCGTCCCCCCTGCGCGACCGGATATTCGGCGAGAACCGCCAGCGCGAATGCGCTGTCCTGGGCGGCCAGCGCGCGGCGCGTGGCCGTGTCGGACAGCATATAGCCGCCATTGGCGGGATCGTTCGACCAGAGAAAGGCGAGCGATTCGACATGATCACGGCCGCGCCAGGCGCAGACGGCGAAGCCTGACTGCGGGCAATGCTCGCGCAGATAGTCCAGCCCCGGCCCGTCCGCCAGGAAGCGCGCCGTGAGGAAGGGCGCCAGCAGTGGCTTGCGGCCGAACACATGCTCAACCACCAGGCTGGTCGCCGTTACCGAGAGCAGGCCGGCCAGCATGACCAGGCCGCCCGCGCAGGCCAGCGGCACGAAGCGCTCGCGCGGCCAGCGCGCGACCATCGCCCACCCGGTGAGCGCCAGCGCCATGCCGCCAATGATCATAATATGGGTGAGATGCGCCACCGCGGAGAGGAGCATCAGCGCGACGAGCCCATATCGCTCCCGCGGACGCAATCTTCCCCGGTCGATGGCCAGCAGGAGAAAGGCGAGGATGGCGTAACCGGCCAGGAGATCGGGCATGAGCAGCGTGATGAAGAAAGGGAGGCTGCTCAGCGCCGCCAGCGCCGCCACCGTTCCCGCCACGATCGCGGGCCGCAGCAGGCCGAACAGGCGCAGGCTGATCCGGATCAGCGCATAGGCGATCGCGGCCTGCGCCAGCACGAACAGCCAGAAGCGCCCGAATACATAGCTCAGCCAGAGCAGCGCGCCGAAATAGGGCGACCGCCCGGACATCACGCTCTCGGTAGCAAGGTCATTGCCGTGCGCGCTGACATGACGATCGGGATCGCGCGGCCGCGCGCCGGGACGAAGCGAGCCGGCATAATGCGCGGTCCATTCGGTCCTGATCCGATGCCCTGAAAAGATAAAGGCGGCGCTGTCGGCGGCCCGGACATAGGCGGTGCTGTCGGGGAAATAGAAGGGCTGACCGTTGACGAATGCCGGCCAGGCGAGCGCAAGCGTGCAGGCGAGATGGAACAGCATCCGCTGGAACACCCGCGCCACCCCTTCCGCAACCTACCCGCGCCCGTCATCCGGGATTAACGGTGGCTTTGCAACCGCCGTTGAGGCAGCAGGGCGTGATGCACGAGGATTATGCGCTCTATGCCGCGATCGTCGAAGCCGGGAGCCTGTCGGCGGCGGGACGGCGGCTGCGCATCTCGCCGGCGATGGTGTCGAAGCGGCTCGCCAGGCTGGAGGCGCGGCTGGGGGCGACCTTGGTCCATCGCACCACGCGGCGCCTGCTCCTCACCGATGTCGGCCAGGCCTTTTACGAGGATGTCCGCCAGATCCTCGAAGCGACACGCGACGCGGAGGCGCGGGTCGCGGGCCGGATCGGCCAGCCTGGCGGACCTCTGCGCGTGTCTGCGCCGACATCGTTCGGACGGCTCCACATCGTGCCCCATCTCAAACCCTTTCTCGATCGGCATCCGAAGATCGAGCTGACGCTCGACCTGGATGACGGCTTCGTCGACCTGCTCGGCGAGCGGATCGACATCGCCATCCGTATCGCCGCCGAGCCGACCGGGTCGCTGGTCGCGCACCGGCTGGCGGAGAATCACCGCATCCTCTGCGCGGCTCCAGCCTATCTCGCCGAACATGGTATGCCGGCGACGCTCGCCGATCTCGGCCGGCACCGGCTGCTCGCGGCCGTCCAGCAGCTTCCCTGGCGGCTGGAAGGCCCCGAAGGCGCGGTGGTCGTCGATGGCAACAGCGCGGTGCGAACCAATTCCAGCGAGGTGGCGCGGGATCTGGGCCTTGCCGGCCTGGGTATCGCGCTGCGATCGACCTGGGACATCGGCCCGGCGCTACGCGATGGCAGCCTCGTCCGCATCCTGCCCGACTATCGCGGCGCGACCGATGTCGCCATCTATGCGGTGCAGCCGCGTGGCGCGGGCAACGCGCCGAATGCCCGCGCGTTCGTCGAACATTTCAGCGCGCTCTTCTCCCCCGTAGCCCCCTGGGATAGGTGAAGCGGATGATCGAGGAACTTCGAGACATCATGGCGCGGCTGCGCGATCCCGAAACCGGCTGCCCCTGGGATGTGCAGCAGGATTTCGCGACGATCGCCCCCTATACGATCGAGGAGGCCTATGAAGTTGCCGACGCGATCGAGCGCGGCGACATGGACGCACTGCGCGACGAACTCGGCGATCTGCAGCTCCAGGTGGTCTTCCATGCGCGCATGGCCGAGGAGGCCGGCGCCTTCGATCTGCGCGATGTGCTCGATTCGATCAGCAGCAAGATGATTCGCCGCCATCCACATGTCTTCGGTGATGGCGCCAGTCCTGGCTGGGAAGAGATCAAGGCGGCCGAACGCGCGGGCATGAGCGAGGATCGCAGCGCATTGGCCGGGGTAGCCTCGGCCTTGCCCGCCCTGCTCCGCGCCGAGAAACTCCAGAAGCGGGCCGCCCGGACGGGATTCGACTGGCCGGATGCGGAAGGCGCCCGGGAGAAGGTGGCCGAGGAAATCGACGAGGTCCGCGAGGCCGGCTCGGACGCGCATCGCTTCGAGGAGATCGGTGATCTGCTGTTCGCCGTGGTCAATTGGGCACGCAAGCTTGGAATCGATCCAGAAGCGGCGCTGCGCGCTGCCAATGGAAAGTTCGAGAAACGCTTCCGCTCGATGGAGGAAATGGCGGGTCCGGCGTTCGCCGGGCTTACCCTTGACGAGAAGGAAGCGCTGTGGGTCCAGGCGAAGCGCACTGAAAAACCGTCGCCCTGACCATGTTCGAGGACTTTAGCGTGCCTCGAAACGCGCCAGGTCCTTGTCCGACAGCCGTACCTCGACGATCATCGCCTCGCCCTCGACCTCCTGGCCGATAACCTCGCCATGGGCATGCAGCCACGCGAGCGTTGCTCCGTCGCCGATCGGCACCGACAGGGTACGCACCCGGTTTCCGGTCGACAGACGGTCGGATACCAGGCGGCGAAGATCGTCCACCCCCTCGCCGGTCAGCGCCGACAGGATGACCACGTCCTCGCGCCGTGAGGCCTCCGCCTCGGTCGCGGCGCGCGTGTCGGGATCGAGCATGTCGATCTTGTTCCAGACCTCGATGATCGGCGCGCCCTCCCCGGCTTCGCCGTCCGGCGCCTTCGGGCCGACCCCGATGTCACCGAGCACCGTCAGCACGTCATCGGCCTGCGCATCGCTGTCGACATGGGCGATATCGCGGACATGCAGGATGATGTCGGCGCCCGTCACCTCTTCCAGCGTCGCGCGGAAGGCGGCGACGAGCTGGGTCGGCAGGTCAGAGACAAAGCCGACGGTATCGGAGAGGATCGCCTTGTCGACGCCCGGCAGGGATATCTGCCGCATCGTCGGATCGAGCGTGGCGAAGAGAAGGTCCTCGGCCATGACCCTGGCGCCCGTCATCCGGTTGAACAAGGTCGATTTGCCGGCATTGGTGTAGCCGACCAGCGCGATCACCGGCCAGGGCGCGCGTTGGCGACGGGCGCGATGAAGACCGCGCGTCCGGCGGACCTGCTCCAGTTCGCGGCGCAGCTTCGCCATGCGGTCTCGGATCAGGCGGCGGTCGGCCTCGATCTGGGTTTCGCCAGGCCCGCCGAGAAAGCCGAAGCCACCGCGCTGCCGCTCGAGATGGGTCCAGCTGCGGACGAGCCGGCCCGCCTGATAGTCCAGATGGGCGAG
>SCUQ01000101.1 GCA_004297635.1 Rhizorhabdus sp.
GACGGGAACAGCGACAGCGCGAAGGCCAAAAAGGCGGCCGCAAGGGTAAGCTGCGGCAGCCAGCGCTGATAGCCGACCACCGCGAGCAGCCGGGCCGCCAGCACCATCGCCGCCAGATAGGCCCCGCTCAACACCAGGGTGAGCGTCTCGAAGCCGGCGGCGCGCGAGGCGCGGACCCGGTCGAGCGTCGCCAGGCGGCTGACCGTCACCAGCATCGGCGCGATCAGCACCATCAGCATGCCGCGCAGCGCGAACAGCCCCATCGGCCAACCGTCGATCAGATAGGCGACGGTCGCGAGGTTGAGATCGAAGCCCCACATGACCGCCAGCGCGAGCATGGGGGAGCCAAGCCCGAAGCGGGCCTCGGGTGAGGCGGCGGTGTAGAGATTGTGCAGCAGGCACAGGCCGCCGATCGTGACCAGGATACGCAGCGCCTGCCCCGACACGAACAGTCCCTGCTGGATGCGCGGGCTGCCGTAGAAAGCGAGCGGCAGCAGCTTGATGACGATCGCCGCGACGATCAGAAGCGCGAGCAATATGTAGATGGCGAGGATCACCGGCCGCCGCCGGCCCGCCGCGATGGGCGGCTGGAGCGCGAACAGGAAACCCAGCCAGGCCGCATCGGCCAGGCTCTTCGCGACGCTGGATGAAATCCCGCCCGCGCCATAGCGCGCGACGAGCAGGCACCACAGCGCCGTCAGCGCACAGGCCAGGGTGAGCGCCACGCGCCGTGCGCCGCCGCTGCGCACGGTGATCTGCCAGCCGACAAGCGCCGCGAACATGAAGGCTGCGAGCGCATGGCCCCACTGGATGCCCGCGAAGATCACCGGCTCTGGCAGGGTGCTCGCATAGACGGACGGCATCTCCGTCTGCTGCGCGAGCATCGCTGCTTCGAGACCCCGCGCCATAGGGCTTTATCGCGCCCCTTCCGCCCAGAGCAGCACGCGCACCGTCTGCAGGAAGATCAATATGTCCAGGAAGGGGCTGTAATTCTTGGTATAGTAAAGGTCATATTCCAGCTTGTGCCGGGCATCGTCGAGGCTGGCGCCATAGGGATAGTTGATCTGCGCCCAGCCGGTAATGCCGGGCTTCACCATGTGCCGCTCGGCATAATAGGGTATCTGCTTTTCGAGTTCGGCGACGAATTCGGGCCGCTCCGGGCGGGGGCCGACAAAGCTCATATGTCCCTTCAGCACCGTCCATAGCTGGGGCAGTTCGTCTACCCGGATCAGGCGGATGACCTTGCCGATGCGGGTAACGCGGGCATCGCCCTTCTGCGCCCATATCGCATTGCCGCCGGACTCCGCATCCTGACGCATCGAGCGCAGCTTGAGTATTTCGAACGTCTCGCCATAGCGGCCGACCCTGGTCTGGCGGTAGAAGGCGGGTCCGGGACTGTCGAGCTTCACCAGCAGCGCCGTGATCAGGATAATCGGCGCGGTGATGAGCAGGATGAGCGCGCTCATCACCAGATCGAAACCGCGCTTGAGCACCATCGAAAGCTCGCGCCCGGAGGAGAAGCCGTCCGAGAAGATCAAGGTCGAGGGCCGGATCGTGTCGAGATCGATCCGCCCCGTCTCGCGCTCGACGAAGTCGGAAATGTCGGTGACGTGGACCCCGGTGGTCTTGAGCCGCAGCAGCGCGTCGACGGGCACGGTGTTGCGCCGCTCGTCGAGGGCGAGGACCACCTCGTTCGCCTCGGTCTTTTCGACCAGCTGACCGAGGCTCTCGATGTCGTTGCGCGAAATCGCGGTTTCGATCTGGGGCGGGGCATCCTTCATGTCCACGCAGCCGACGATCAGGAAGCCGGCACCCATCCGCCGTTCAAGGTCGAGCACCCGCTTTGCCCGCCGTCCGGCGCCGAGCAGCAGCACGCGCCGCTTGAACGTATCGCCGCTGACGAAGCCGCCCAGCAGGACCCGCACCATCATCAGCATGACGACCGCGAGGACCATCGAATAGAGCGAATTGGATCGCCAGAGCGTTATACCTGGGGAGATGAAGTTGAGGACGGAGATCAGGATCACGCCAAGCGAAATCGCGACGAGCAGGCGGGCTGCGGCGAAGCGGAAGGCCTGCATCGATTCCGCCGCATAGACGCCGACGCCGATCATCGGCGCCTGGATCGCCAGCGCAAAGGTCAGCAATTGGGGTATCCGATCCCACAACGGCCCGGGATCGGCACCGATCTGACGAAGGCGCAGCACCCAGCCCGCCTCCGCCACCAGCAGCAGCACCGCGAAATCGGCGATGCACAACACCAGCACCGGATAGGCAATATAATGCTTGAACAGCCTTACCATCGTTCAAGCCACGCCACCGGTTTCATTTCCCCGACCATGAAACCCCCTTGCCGCTCGTCCATTTAAGAGCCGATAACGACAACAGCCTTCTGGACCATGGAGCCCGCCATTTCCACCACCTTAATCACCCCGGTCATCCTGTCGGGCGGATCGGGCACCCGGCTCTGGCCGCTGTCACGCTCGCGGAAACCCAAGCAGCTCCTCGCCCTGACCGGTGAACATACCATGCTGCAGATGACGGCGGCCCGCTGCATCGACCGTGCGCGCTTCGGCCCAGGCATCATCGTCACCAACGCGCTGCACGCGCAGGAGATCGCCGTCCAGCTGACCGAAGACCGGCCTGCCGCGATCATCCTGGAGCCCGTCGGCCGTAACACTGCCCCCGCGATCGCGCTCGCCGCGCTCGAATCGGCACCCGGTGCGCCCCTGCTGGTAATGCCGAGCGACCATGTGATCGAAGATTGCCCCGCCTTCATCGCGGCGATCGAACGGGCCATGCCGCTGGTCGAGGCAGGCTGGCTCGTCACCTTCGGCATTGCGCCCGACAAACCCGAAACCGGCTATGGCTATATCCGCCGCGGCGGCGAGGTGGCACCCGGTGTCCACAAGGTCGATGCCTTCATCGAGAAGCCGGATCTGGAACGCGCCCAAGCCTATCTCGC
>SCUQ01000102.1 GCA_004297635.1 Rhizorhabdus sp.
GGCGGGTGACAGGATCGGCGAGAATCAGGGCGCCCGGGGCGATGCGGCGGCCGAATATCGGCGCTTCTTCGGCTACGGAGTGGACGGACTGTTCAGCGATTTTCCGGCCGAGGCGATCGGTGTTCTCGACGGGATGGATCGGGCTGGCAGACCTATCTAAGCGATCCGTTGATACCTCCGCCGTCGCAGTGCATTATACGCGCGCTGTTGGCTTTAGGGAGCCGCCATGACGGGTTTGGCGCAAATGGACGGCTATTTCGCCTCTATTGTCAATGACGCCTCCGAAGCGATCATCTCGAAAGATGTAAACGGCCAGATAATGTCCTGGAACAAAGCGGCCGAGCGCCTGTTCGGCTGGTCTGCCAAAGACATCATCGGTGACAGCATCCGCCGCATTGTTCCCGAGGACAGGCAGCGAGAAGAAGATGACGTTCTGGCGCGGGTCCGTGCGGGCGAACGCGTTCCCAGATTCGAAACGATACGCCGACGTAAGGACGGTAGACTGATTCCAGTGGCTCTGACGATCTCGCCGATCAGAAACGCGGCGGGCGACATTGTGGGAGCGTCAAAGTTCGCGCATGATATCTCGGACGAGATCAGGGTTCGCTCCCAGCTTGTGGAGAGCGAAGCGCGTTTCCATTCGCTCGCGGAGAATATCCCGCAGCTCGCCTGGATGGCGAACAGCGACGGCTGGATATTCTGGTATAATCAACGCTGGTTCGATTATACCGGCACCACCCTAGCCGACATGGAGGGATGGGGCTGGACAAAGGTTCATCATCCCGATCATGTCGACGGCGTTATCAAGCGCATCCAGAAGAGCTGGGACAGCGGTACGCCCTGGGAAGACACCTTTCCCCTTCTCGGCGCAGACGGAAAGTACCGATGGTTCCTGTCCCGCGCGCTGCCGATACGCGACGAGCGCGGCGAGATACGATGCTGGTTTGGTACCAATACCGACGTCACGCAGCAGCGCGACAATGAGCGGCAAATCGAGATATTGATGGGGGAGCTGAATCATCGGTCGAAGAACATGCTCGCGGTCATACAGGGCATAGCGCGACGAACGCTGACTCCGGCCGGACGGCCATTTCTGGACGCGTTTGAGCGCCGGCTGTCGGCCATCGGTGCGAATCTCGATCTTCTGACGCAACGGGGGTGGACAGGCGCTGCCATAGGCGACGTCATCCATTCACAGCTCTCCCATTTCCAGGAGCTGGTCGGCGACCGCATTCAACTCCTCGGTGCCAGCGACATCGTGCTCAACCGGACGGCGGCCGAGGTTGTCGGCCTCGCGATCCATGAACTCGCTACCAACGCGGGCAAATATGGAGCCTTGTCCAATGATGTCGGTAAGGTGTTGATCGAGTGCGGTTTTACCGACGATCGGGAGCGCTTATACATCGCATGGCGTGAATCTGGCGGGCCTCTCGTCAAACCGCCTGCCAAAACCGGCTTCGGCTCGGTCGTCATCTCCAAAAATCCGAGGCTCAGCCTCTCGGCCAAGATCGAGCTGGAGTATCCGGCCGAAGGTCTGAAATGGAGGCTTGATGCTCCCGCCGAACGGCTGATCGACGGAGCGAGCGAGTGATGGCGCGTCCGGACTGAAGCTGGCGGCCGTTCATGGCCGCCCAGCGCGGGCCGACCATCCTACCGACCTACCGCCGCCCTCGCGATGCTGCCATGGACAGCAAACGAGGCCGGGCGGGAAGCGCGCCCCCCGCCCGGAGCTGTTGCGGGGCGGGGAGGCCCGCCCCGCGCGCCTCAGAGATCGTCGACGCTCTTGCTCACCATGACGTTCACCGCGACGCGGCGGTTCTGGGCCTTGCCTTCTTCGGTGTCGTTGCTGGCCGCCGGATCGGCCTTGGCCATGCCGGTCGGGGTAAGCATGCGATAGGGCTTCCAGCCGCATGCCTGCTGCAGATAGTTGATGACGCGGCCGGCGCGCTTTTCGCTCAGCTGCTGGTTGACCTCGTCGCTGCCGGTCGAATCGGTGTAGCCGACGACCAGGAGCAGGGCATTTTCCGTCGCCTCGGCAGCGGTTGCGGTGGTGCACAGCTGGGCCTTGTCGTCGGCGGACAGCTCCGCCTTGCCGGTGTCGAAGTGCACCGTCATCGTGCTCTTGACGTTATATTTGTCGATATCGCCCAGGCGCCCGCGCAGCGCCTCGGTCGCCGCGGTCTGTTCGTCGAAGCGCTGGGCGGTCGCATTGCGGATCATCGACGCGGTCTTGAGGTCGGCGGTCCGGAAGCTGATCTGCTTCGCGAACAGATCGCCGCCACCTTCGGCCTGCAGCGTCTTGACGGTGACGGGCAGCCCGTTGAGCAGCGAATCCTGGGCCAGCGCGGTGCGGTTGCCGCCGAACAGGCCGCCGCTGCCCCTGATCCGCGTGGCATCGGTGACGGCGATGATCCGGTCGGTGCCGTCTGCCATCGTGACCTTCAGCTGACCGCCCCTGCGGGCCGAGATGACGCCCTTGACCTCCGGCCCCGCCACCAGCGTGCCGGGCGGAGGGGTGGAGACGCCGTTGACGACGATGTTCGATAAAGACGGGTCCGGCTGCTGCGCCGGCAGGGCGGCGGATGCAGACAGGGCCAGCATGGCCATCGACAGGCGAAGCGCTCGCCGTTCAGACATGATGCGCATAATGCGACTCCTTTTACCTCCCCCGGTCGCCCCCTGCCTGTTCGGGCGAAGCTGTCTGCGAAATGAACGGGGGCCGGCGGATGATCGGCGAAGCTGGCCGTTCGAGCGCATCGTGCGGCGAACCGATGGCTGCCGCCGCGCGGGCGCCAGCTTTTCGCTTTGGGCGGCGGCGTCGGCTCTTCACATTCCCCTCCGCCAATGCCACATGAGCGCGCATGAGTGAGCAGATCGTCGGCGTAGCCCAGATGCAGCATGTGCTGGTGCGCCGCCTTCTGGCGGGCAACCCCAGCCCGTTTACCTATACGGGCACCCAGACCTATCTGGTCGGCGGGCGCGATGTCGCGGTGATCGATCCGGGGCCGGACCTTCCCGGCCATGTCGACGCGATCATCGGCGCGATCGGCGAGGCGAAGATCAAGGCGATCGTCTGCACCCACACCCATCGCGACCACAGCCCGGCGGCGGCCGAACTGAAGGCGCGGACCGGCGCGCCGATCATCGGCTGCGCGCCGCTGATACTGGACGACAGCGGCCCCCGCGCCGATGCCGCCTTCGATCGCAGCTATGCGCCTGACGAGGTGATGCAGGACGGCGCGCGGATCACCGGCGACGGCTGGACGCTGGAGGCGGTCCACACCCCCGGCCACACCTCCAACCATCTCTGCTATGCGCTGCCGGAGGCGCAGGCACTGTTCACCGGCGACCATGTGATGGGCTGGTCGACATCGGTCATCAGCCCGCCGGACGGCAATATGGCCGATTATATGGCCAGCCTGGAGCGGCTCGTCGCGCGCGAGCAGGACAGCGTCTATTATTCGGCGCATGGCGACCCGATCGATCGGCCGCAGCGCTTCGCGCGTGGGCTGGCCGGGCATCGCAAGCAGCGCGAGGGGCAGATACTGCGCCTGCTGGAGCAGAAGCCGTCCGAGATACCCGCGATGGTGAAGCAGATGTATGTCGGCGTCGACGAGCGGCTGCATCCTGCCGCCGGGCTGTCGGTGCTCGCCCATCTGCTCGATCTCGAAACGCGCGGTATCGTGCGGCATGAACAGGAACTATGGAGCCTCGCGGCCTAGGCCCGACTCTCACCTCCCCATCGGGGGAGGGCCTGTCGGGTTATCGTGGAGAGTGAATCAATGAACGCGGTTACCGAGAATCTGACGGGCCTCGACCTGCGCGCCGAGATCGAGCGGCTGCGCAAGGAGCGCAACGCGGTGATCCTCGCCCATTATTATCAGGCGCCCGAAATCCAGGATCTCGCCGATTTCATCGGCGACAGCCTGGACCTGTCGCGCAAGGCGGCGGCGACCGATGCCGATGTGATAGCCTTTTGCGGCGTGCGCTTCATGGCCGAGGTGGCGAAGATCCTGTCGCCCGAGAAGACGGTGATCCTGCCCGACATGGATGCCGGCTGCAGCCTGGAGGACAGCTGCCCGCCCGAGGAGTTCGCCCGCTTCCGCGCCGCGCATCCCGATCATCTGGCGCTGACCTACATCAACTGTTCGGCGGCGGTGAAGGCGCATAGCGACATCATCGTCACATCCTCATCGGCCGAGATGATCCTGTCGCAGCTGCCGAAGGACCAGAAGATCATCTTCGCGCCCGACCGCCATCTGGGCGGCTATTTCGTGCGCAAGACCGGCCGGGACATGCTGCTGTGGGAAGGCAGCTGCATCGTCCACGAGGCCTTTTCCGAGACGGAGCTGCTCAAGCTCAAGGTCCAGCATCCCGGCGCGCCGGTCGTCGCGCATCCCGAATGCCCGGTCCATATCCTGGACCATGCCGACTATGTCGGATCGACCCGCGGCATCCTGGACTATGTGCTGAAGAGCCCTGGCGAGACCTTCATCGTCGCGACCGAACCGCACATCATCCACCAGATGGAGAAAGCGGCGCCGCACAAGCGCTTCATCGGCGCGCCCGGCGCCGACGGCAACTGCAACTGCAACATGTGCCCCTATATGGCGCTGAACACGATGGAGAAGCTCTACATCGCGCTGCGCGACCTGAGCCCGCAGATCGAGGTGGACGAGCCGACCCGGATCGCGGCGAAGCGCTCGCTCGACCGGATGCTGGAGATGACCGGCGGGCTGGCGGGACCGGATGTGGGGCGGCCGAAGCTGTAATATTCGCCACCCCGGGCTGGACCCGGGG
>SCUQ01000013.1 GCA_004297635.1 Rhizorhabdus sp.
TCTCATTGCAATGATGAATCTCGCGATGGTCGATCCCGCCGGTGTGGATGTCGAACTGCGTGCCTAGATATTTCATGCTCATCACCGAGCATTCGAGATGCCAGCCCGGTGCGCCCGGCCCCCACGGCGAAAGCCACTCCATCTGGCGTTGTTCGCCGGATGCCGAGCGGCGCCACAGCGCGAAATCGGCCGGGTTGCGCTTGCCCTCGACCTCGGCGATCCGGCCGACCGTCTCATCGGCCCGCGCGCCGGCGAGCCGCCCATAGTCGGGCACCTTGGAGGTGTCGAAATAGAGCCCGCCGTCGAGTTCGTAGCTGGCGCCCGCATCCTCTATGGTGCGGGCGAAGGCGATCATGTCCTGGATATGATCGGTCGCCACGCTCCAGATCGTCGGCGCGATGATGTTGAGCGCCTTCAGATCAGCCTTGAACGCATCAGTATAGAAGGCGGCGATCTCCCAGATCGTCCGGGCGGCCTTTTTCGCCGCCGCTTCCATCTTGTCGTCGCCCTCGTCGGCGTCGGAGGTCAGGTGGCCGACATCGGTGATGTTGATGACATGATTGACCGGCCAGCCCTTCCAGTTGAGCGTCCGGCGCAGGGTATCGGTGAAGACATAGGCGCGCAGATTGCCGAGATGCGCGAAATTATAGACCGTCGGCCCGCAGCTGTAGAGCCGCACCATCGCCGGATCGATCGGCACGAACGGGCGCGCCGCGCGCGTCAGGCTGTCGAACAGGGTGAGGGGGGCGCCGGTGGCTGCGATATCGGTCATCGGTGGTCCATAGGGAAAGCTCGGCGCGCTTCACAATATGATTTGACGATGATGCGCTGAAAGAAACAAGGCCGGCAGGTTGCCCCGCCGGCCCAGCTTCTCTTCCGGAGAAGGGCGGGATCAGCCGGCGGCGCCGCCGCTGGGCAGCGATGTCGTCTGGATCAGCAGATCGAGCTGCGCATTGCAGCCCGCCTTGATCAGCGACTGCGCCATATCCTCGAGACCTGGCGAGTTCGGCTTGACCACGACGAACTTCAGGTTCGTCGGCGCCGATGCCCCATCCCAGCTCAGCTTGAACTGGCTGCCGTCAGTGACGGGCAGGGCGGAGGGCCACAGCACCGCGGCCTGGCCGGGCGCCAGCGATACGTCCGCGCTGGTGCCATCCGCCTTCGTCACCTTGACCGTGGCGGCCTGATCCGCCGACGGGCGCCAAAGGGTGACGGAGGAGGGATCGGCGATGCACATATTGGTGCTGCGGGTGACATCGACATACCAGACGTTCGGGTTCTTGCCGGCATTCTTGTCGATGCCGCTCGCGCTGCGCACCGCCCCGATCCGGGCGCGACGCTCGCCGCCGCCCGAGACCAGCGCGCCGAGCGTCGAACTGGCGCTAGCCGCCGCGACCGTGGACGCGCCGCTTGCGGCGAAGGTGCCGGGGCCGCTGAGCGTCCGGGTGCCGCGGCCATCGAGCAGGACGATCGAGTCGCCGGCCTTCAGGACGATCTTGGCGTTGTCGGGCAGGGCCTTGCCCGCCGGATAGGCCTTTGCCGACGGGCCGGCCGATCGGACGACCAACGGTGCCGCGATCGCGGTACCCGCGAACAGCAATCCAACAAGTGCCGCACTTGCAGCCTGCGACAGGCGCTTATTTGTCGAGAGCACTATAACCTCCAGGTCCAACCTCATGAAGACGCTTTATCAGATTAGCGAGCGCCTTATCATCAGGATTCGTTACGGCCATTTGTTCGAACTCGGCCAAAGCAGTGGTGTCTCCATCGTCGAATCTACGGAGGGTGTCTGTGAACTGTTGCACAGCCTCCAAAGAAAAATCGGGGACGGGTTCGTAGATGATCATCGGGGTCGACCGGCCTGACACGGCGATGCGTCCCATCGGCCGGAAATAGCCGAGCGTCGACTTCTCGACCACGGTGTCGCTGACCAGCGTCTTGGTCTTGAGATATTTGTTGGCGCCTTCGAGCCTGGCCGCGGTGTTCATCGAATCGCCCAGCGCGGTGTACTGGATGCGCCCTTCGCCGCCGAAATTGCCGACGATCGCCTCGCCGCGATGGCAGCCGACGCGGGTCACGCCGATCGGCGGAACCCCTTCGGGCGCCTCGCGGCGGAATTGTTCGCCCGCCTCATACATGGCGATCGCGCATTTGACGGCGCGGTCGGCATCGTCGGGCCGGCTGATCGGCGCGCCCCAGAAGGCGACGATCGCGTCGCCGACGAATTTGTCGAGCGTGCCGCCATGCGCCAGCACGGTTTCGGACAGCAGGTCGAGATAGCGGTTGAGCAGCAGCGCCACCATTTCCGGCTCGATCTGGTGGCTCAGCTTGGTGAAGCCTTCAAGGTCGCTGAACACCGCGATGATATCGCGCTTCTCGCCGTGGAGCTGGAGCCGCTCGGGATTCTTCATGATGTCCTTGGCGATGTCGCCGGGCAGATATTTGCCCAGTGCCGACGCCGCGAAGTTGCGCTGCTCCGATCCGATGCCGCGCGCGGCGGTGCCGACCGCCGAATAGGCGAAGATCCAGCCGATCAGCCAGCCGAACACCGGCAGCCCCTGGGTATCGACCCCGTTGAACTGCCAGACGAAGGGTACGATCGCAACGGCGGCCAGCTGGACGAGCAGCAGCAGGCTGAGCTTCCAGATCTTCATATTGCCCACCGCGGTGAGCGCACCGAGCAGCACGACGCCGATAGCGATCAGCCACAGGCCCCAGTTGGGAATCTGCTTGAACATGAAGTGATCGAGCATCTGCCCCAGCAGCGTGGCGTGGATCTCGAGCCCGATCGTGGTTTCGCCGACGCGGCCGGTGGCCGGATCCTTCATGCGCGAGGCGGGAGTGGTGAACTGGTCGACATCGGGAATATTGCCGCCGATCAGGACATAACGTCCCTCGATCTGCGGTTTCAGCGCCTCGGTCAGGTCGGGATTGGCGATCAGCTCGACCGGCAGCTTGTCGAACACCGGCCGTTCGTAATTGACCGGCAGCCGATAGCGGATCGAACCCTGATGGTCGCGATACTCCGGAAAGCCCTGGGTCAGCGAATTGGCCATCAGCGGCGGCAGTTCGCGCGGCTGATCCGGCCAGCTGCGCATCACGCCATCCTGATCGGCGGCGAGGCGGATGCTGGTGAAATGGACGTTGCCGGGCTTCGTCTGCTTCTGGAAATCCCGGAGGAACATCTCCTGTTCATAGGTCATGAAGGCGGAATTGGTCTTGTTGGTCGCCAGCCCCAGATAGGTCGGGGTCTTCATGCCCCGGAAGGCATCGATCAGCTGCTGGTCCTCGGGTGTCGGCTGGTCGATCAGAATATCGATGCCGATCGCCTTGGCGCCCATCTTGTCGAGCTGGGTGAGCGCCTTGCCGAGCATGGCGCGATCGAGCGGGGACCGCCGGCCGGTCAACCGCAACGTCTCCTCGTTGAACGTGACCATGACGATTCGCGGATCGGTTTCGACATGCGGCGCGGCGAGCAGCGCGCGCACGTCATACAGCGCACGCTCCGCGTCGCGGGCCAGCATGATGTTCCAGCTGAACTTGGCGAACAGCAGGCCCAGCACCAGGAACAGCGCCGTGACGACGAGCCGGACCGGACCGATCTGCTTGAGAGTCTTGCGCGCCACCGGGCCAAAGCCCCGGATGCGCGTCGCGATCGACGCACCTTCGCCGCTGTCCGCCATTCTCCACCCCCCGATTATCCCCGGCAGCGATATTAGCCCTTCGACGGCGAATGGGAAGCACCGACTTTGCTTGCAATCGGGTTAAGGCCGGGGCAGGTTCGCGCTCTGTTCCCAAGGATTTTGATATGACTCCGCTTGCCGCCCTTGCGCTTCCTCTGTGCCTGCTGCTTGGGCTGGCGCTTGGCTGGCTCCTGCGGGGGCGCATCCTTGCCGGCGGGGTGGCGGAGGCGGCGGATCTGCGCCGCGCGCTCGACGAAGCCCGCGCCGCGCTCAGCCGGTCGGAGGTCGATCGCTCCGCCCTGGCCGCCGAACGGCAGGCGCGTACAGAGGCGTTCGAGGCGCAGATTCGCCAGCTTCAGGAAGCCAAGGAACAGCTGTCGGCCCAGTTTGCCGAGATCGGCGGCAAATTGCTGGAACAGGCCCAGCGACAGTTCCTCGACCGTGCCGATCAGCGCTTTCACCAGGCCGGGGAAAAGAGCGAGGCGCAGCTGAAGGCGTTGCTGACGCCGGTCGAATCGACCCTCAAACGGTATGAGGAGGGTCTGCAGCGCGTCGAAAAGGATCGCGTCGACAGCTATGCTGGACTGCGCGAGGCGGTCGATCAGGTGCGGGTCGGGCAGGGGCAGGTCCGCGACGAGGCCGCCAAGCTGGTCAATGCGCTGCGTTCAAGCCCCAAGGCGCGCGGCCGATGGGGCGAGCAGTCGCTGCGCAACGTGCTCGAACAGGCGGGGCTCTCGCCCTATGCCGATTTCGCGACCGAGGTTTCGGTGGATACCGAGGATGGCCGGCTGCGGCCCGACGTGATCGTCAACCTGCCGGGTGGGCGCAAGCTGATCATCGACGCTAAATGTTCGCTCAACGCCTATCTCGATGCCAGCGAGGAGGTCGACGAAAGCGTCCGTGCCACCTTGCTCAAGGCGCATGCCGGGTCGTTGCGCACCCATGCCAGCCAGCTGGGCCAGAAAAGCTATTGGGACCGCTTCGGCGAGGCGGCCGATTATGTGGTGATGTATATTCCAGGCGAGCATTTCCTGTCGGCCGCGATGGAGCAGGACCCGGAACTGTGGGATTGGGCGCACCAGCGCCGCGTGCTGATCGCGACCCCGATCAACCTCGTCGCGCTCGCCCGCACGGTGGCGAGCGTCTGGCGACAGGAGAAGATGGCGGAGGAGGCGCGCGCGATCGGCCGGCTCGGCAAGGAGATGTTCGAGCGGCTGTCGGTCGCGGCGACCCACCTCAAGCGCGTCGGCGGCGGCCTCAACAGTGCGGTCGAAAACTACAACAAGTTCGTCGCCAGCTTCGAAGGCCGGGTGCTGGTCACGGGGCGCAAGTTCAAGGAATTGAACGTCGAGACGGGGGACAAGGAGATCGAGGAGATCGCCGCCATCGAGACGCGGGCGAGCGAGCCGGTCGTCGAGATGCTCCCCGGCCTGGAAGATGGCGGGAAGGCACTTCCAAACTAACGATATCCGGCACTTCAGGATCTGAAGAACCGGATATATCCTGGTTCCGGATTATCAGTGCGCGCTGTGCGGCGACGTTCCGGTCGTTTCCAGCTCCGCCAGCAACTGGGTCCGGTCCCGATCGGCGACGGCGAGCAGATGGGCTCGCACATCCGCGTCGCGGCTCGCGACCTCGGCGTCGATTGCCTTGCGGGCCGCCGAACAGGTTCCGGGACGGTTGCCGCGCAGCTCGAAATCGTCCGCGACGATACGGTTCGGTGCCGACGCGGCGCCGGGGCGCTCCATGCTCCGGTGGACGGCGACCCGCGCGACCCAGTCGCAGCGTACCACGCCCAACCGGGTCGGTGGCGTCATCCCGGCCTGCCGCACGCGAAGCGTTATCGCGGCGCGATAATCCACGTTCACCGGAACGGCGCCATGGTGGATCGTCGTGCGGTGGATCGGTCCGCCATCACCGGCCGCCGATAGTGCCAGCAGCCCCAGCAAGCTCATGATCATCTCGGTCTCCTGCATGCGCCGCATTGTTCGGGACGGTCGCTTACGGATCGGGCTATGGACATGATGTTGCTGTATTTTTGCCGATGCGCGACGAATTTTCCGCCGGCCGGGGGCGAAAGCGGTTGCCCGATCCGCCGATCATCCCCAACTCCGCCATCCAGAATGACCAATCATGTGGGAGCGTCTCATGGCCGATCTTTCCGCTTTTCCGATCACCGGCCGCTGGCCCGCCGCGCATCCGGACCGCATCCAGCTCTA
>SCUQ01000103.1 GCA_004297635.1 Rhizorhabdus sp.
CCGCTGAAGGACGCGGCACTCGAGCCGCTGTGGGCCTGCTGGAAGGCGTTGTTCAGAGCGCGTGAAGCCCGCGAGCCGCTCGATCTCGATCTGCCCGAACGCCGGGTGGTGCTCGATGAGAAAGGGAGGATCATGTCGGTCGCGCCGCGCGAGCGGCTCGATGCCCATCGGCTGGTCGAGGATTATATGATCGCCGCCAATGTCGCGGCGGCCAAGGCGCTGGAGGCGAAGAAGGCGCCGGTGATGTACCGCGACCATGAACCGCCGAGCCGCGAGAAGCTGGTCGCGCTCAAGGATTATCTCGCCACCTTCGACATGGAGTTCGCGCTGGGGCAGGTGGTGCGTCCCGCCACCTTCAATCATATCCTCGGCAAGATCACCGACGATGCGATCCGGCCGCAGATCATGGAACAGGTGCTGCGAAGCCAGACGCAGGCCTATTATGCCCCCGCCAATACCGGACATTTCGGGCTGGCGCTGGGCAGCTACGCGCATTTCACCAGTCCGATCCGCCGCTATGCCGATCTGCTCGTCCATCGATCGCTGGTGGGCGCCTATGGGCTGGAAAGTGGCAAGCCGAAGCTCAACGGCCCGGGCCGCTCAAGCGATATCCCGCCACACTCGAAGCTCACCCAGGAAGAGGCGGAGCGGATGGGGGCGATCGGAGAATTGATCAGCCAGGCCGAGCGCCGGGCGATGGAGGCCGAGCGCGAGACGATCGATCGCTATGTCGCCGCCTTCCTGTCCACCAAGATCGGTGAACTCCTCGATACCCGGATCACCGGCGTGCAGGCCTTCGGCTTCTTTGCCACGGTCGAGGGGCTGGGCGGTGACGGCCTGGTACCGGTGTCAACCCTGGGCTCCGAATATTTCCGCTATGACGAGGCGTCGCGCTCGCTTATCGGCGAGGACAGCGGCGACCGCTATCATTCGGGGATGAAGCTGAAATTGCGGCTGGTCGAGGCCAATCCGATCAACGGCTCGCTCCGGTTCGAACTCGAAGAGGGCGGGAGCCAGCGTCCGGCGCGGGGCGGCCCACGCCGCGACGGCAAGAGTAAGGGTCGACCCGTCATGGGCCGGCGCGGCCGACCCGCCAACATCCGGCACAAAGGCCGTCGATAGGGAGATAGTTCTAGTGCTTCCGGACAAGCTCAAGCGCGGGTTGCGCCTGCCCGTCATCGCATCGCCGATGTTCATCGTCTCGAACCCCGACCTGGTGATAGCGCAGTGCAAGGCCGGTGTGATCGGTTCGATGCCATCGCTCAACGCCCGTCCGCAGGCGCAGCTCGGACAATGGCTCGACCGCATCGTCACCGAACTTGCGGAGCATGATGCGCGCCATCCCGACAGCCCGTCCGCGCCCTTCGCGATCAACATGATCGTTCACAAGAGCAATGACCGGCTGGAAGCGGACCTTGAGGAGTGCGTGCGCCACAAGGTTCCGCTCATCATCACCTCTCTGGGCGCACGGACCGACGTCAATGAGGCGATCCACAGCTATGGCGGACTTGTCTTCCACGATGTCATCAATCAGTTTTTCGCGCATAAGGCGATCGAGAAGGGTGCGGATGGTCTGATCCTCGTCGCCGCCGGCGCGGGCGGCCACGCCGGCGTGCAGTCGCCCTTCGCGCTGGTCCAGGAAACACGGGCGTGGTTCGATGGACCGATCGCCTTGTCCGGCGCGATAGCGAATGGCCGCTCGATCCTCGCCGCACAGGCGATGGGCGCCGACTTCGCCTATATCGGATCGGCCTTCATCGCGACGGAAGAGGCCAATGCGGTGCCCGCCTACAAGCAGATGATCGTCGACAGCGGTGCGGCGGATATCGTTTATTCGAGCCAGTTCACCGGCGTGCACGGCAACTATCTGCGCGGATCGATCACCGCCGCGGGGCTCGATCCCGACAAGCTGGCGGGCGCCGATCCGAGCAACATGAACTTCGGTGGCGACGGCGCCAAGAGTTGGAAGGATATCTGGGGTGCCGGTCAGGGTATCGGCGCGGTCCACGATATCGTGCCGGCGGCAGACAGGATCGGGCAACTTGCCCGCGAATATGCGGCCGCGCGCGAGGCGTTGGGTTAGGGCGTCGCGGCCGGCCGGGAAAAGGAAGGCACGATCCGGTTCAGCGGAACCGGATCGCGACTATAGCTTGGGCAGGGTGACTCCCTGCTGGCCCATATATTTTCCCGCCCGGTCGGCATAGCTCGTCTCGCAGGGCTCGTTGCCCTGCAGGAAGA
>SCUQ01000104.1 GCA_004297635.1 Rhizorhabdus sp.
GCTCTTCCGATCTACTGGCGGATGGACCGGCTTGATCACATAATCGTCGGCACCGGCATCCAGCCCTGCCACGATGTCGGCATCGCTGTTGCGATTGGTGAGCAGCAGCGAGGGGACGGGCTTGTCCATATTCTCGCGCATCCAGGTTATGATCTCGGGACCGCTCTTGTCGGGCATGTTCCAATCGAGAATCACCAGGTCGAACGTGTCCTGCCGCAGTCGCGTGATCAGCGTCCGCGCATTGGTGAATTCATAGGCGAAATGCCCGGCTTCGAGCAGTGTCTGCGTCACGAAGGCACGCTCGGTGGGCTCGTCGTCGAGAATGGCGATGCGCATGCTATCGCCTGTTGCTTTTGCGGCTGGTTCTGTCGCTGCCATGGGGCGGACAATGCCCGCGGCGGCTGCGGAAGCCAAGCCTGTGATGGGCCATTTCGGCCATGATCGTCTCCGTTCTGCCCTTCGAACGGACCCGCATTAACCATGATCGCCCGATAGCCGATGTCACGAACTGCAAAGTTACAATTGTTTACAAGGGGTTCGTGGGACAGCACTTTATGGTTAATGATGGTGATATCGGCAGCCGCGAGGATCGGGGGTGCCGGATGGAAGGGTTGCTCCCCCTCTAGACGGCGGGCCTGTCTTGCCCTGGCAGGCCAGATCGCTCCAGCCGCCGGTATCACCAACCGAACCGCAGGCCGCCTTTCCGATTCGGAGGTTCAGAGCAGTTGGCCGAGCAGATGCAGGCCGATGCCGATCAGGCCGCCAACCAGCGTGCCGTTCACCCTGATATATTGCAGGTCGCGGCCGACCGCATTTTCGAGCTGAAGGGTCACGGTGCGCGCATCCCAGCTGCGAATCGTCTCCGAAACGAGCTTGACGATGCCGTCGCCATAATCGGCGACGAGACCGACGGTCATGCGCCGTACGAAGCGGTTTACGGTCCGCCGGAGCTGCGGGTCGGTCTGGAGCGTCGCGCCGAGCTGCTTGAACGCCTCGCCGACCTGGCCGCCCAGTGCGGCATTGGGGTTGCGTGCGGCGTCGATCAGCTTCAGCCGGGCTCCCTGCCATAGCGTGTCCAGCCATGCGGCGACGGCCGGGCTGTCGATCAGTTCGGCCTTGATCCCCGCAACCTTCGCGCGCGTATCGGGATCGTGCTGGAGCTTGTCCGCAAGCTGTTCCAGCCCTTCCTGGGCCTTGAGCCGCAGCGGATGTTCCGGATCGGTCGACATATCGTCGAGCAGTTTGTGCAAGCCTTCGACGATCGCGCCCGACAGCTTCTCGTCCAGACCGGTCCAGCGCATGAACTTTCCGGTGCGGGCCTGGACCATGTCATGGATCATTCCCTCATTGTGGAGGAGGACCCGGCTGCCCCAGCCGATCAGCCCGTCCAGCATTTCGGCATGGCGGTTCTCGACGATGGCGGCATCGAGCGTGCGGCCAAGCAGCGGGGCGATATCGAAGCCACGCAGCCGGCTGGCCAGTGCACCCTTGATCATCGCCCCCAGACGGTCATCGCCCAGGGATTCGAGGATCGTCGCGAGCGCGCGACCAATACCTTCGCGGGTCTTGCCGCCCTGCGGCGGATTGGCCAGGAGGCGGCCCAACGCCGCCGCGGCATCGACATTCGCCATGCGCCGCGTCAACTTCCTCACTGCCTCGGTCGTCGCGCGGC
>SCUQ01000105.1 GCA_004297635.1 Rhizorhabdus sp.
AACAAGGACGAGGTCGACCCCGTCCAGTTCCGCGCCGAATGCCGCGCCTATGCCGAGAAATGGGTGGGCGTGCAGCGCGAGCAGTTCAAGCGGCTCGGCGTGCAGGGCGACCGGGGACCACATCACCGGCTTGGCGCCGCGATAGAGCTGGCCGCTCTCGGCGAACTTCAGCAGTTCGCCGACGATCGCCGCTTCGGCCTCGAACTTCATCGTGAGGTAAGGATCGTCCCAGTCGCCCTGCACGCCGAGCCGCTTGAACTGCTCGCGCTGCACGCCCACCCATTTCTCGGCATAGGCGCGGCATTCGGCGCGGAACTGGACGGGGTCGACCTCGTCCTTGTTCAGCTTTTTGGCGCGGTAGGCCTCCTCGACCTTCCACTCGATCGGCAGGCCGTGGCAGTCCCAGCCGGGCACATAGGGCGCATCCTTGCCGGTCAGCGACTGGCTGCGGACGATGATGTCCTTCAGCACCTTGTTCATCGCATGGCCCATATGGATGTCGCCATTGGCGTAGGGCGGGCCGTCATGGAGGATGAAGCGCGGCTCACCGGCGCGGGCCTTGCGCAACGTGCCGTACAGGTCGTCCGCCGCCCATTTCGCGAGGATCGCCGGTTCCTTGTTGGCAAGGCCGGCCTTCATCGGGAAATCGGTCTTCGGCAGGAAGACGGTGTCGCGGAAATCTGGGGCGTCGGTCATCTACGGCTCAATCTCACATCCGCTCATCCTGAGGAGGGGCTGAGCCCGGCGAAGACCCGTCTCGAAGGATCCTTCGAGACGCCGGTTCGACAGGCTCACCGGCTCCTCAGGATGAGCGGCTTATTGGTTGCGGCAGTCCCTAGGCGACCGGGCTGTATGCGGCAAGTATGCGCTTCGCCTCCGCGCAGTCGCGGTCCATCTGCGCGGTCAGCGCATCCAGGCTGTCGAACTTCGCCTCGGGGCGGATATAGGCGATCAGCTCCACCTCGATGCAGACATCGTAGAGGCTTTCGGCGAAGTCGAAGAAATGAACTTCGAGCAGCTCCTTGGGCGGATCGAAGGTCGGGCGGATGCCGACATTGGCGGCGCCGTTCAGCACGCGCCCGTCGGGCAGCAGCCCGCGCACCGCGTAGATGCCGTATTTCGGGCGCAGATAGCGGTCCATCGCGATATTCGCGGTGGGATAGCCGATCGTCCGGCCCAGCTTGTCGCCATGCTGGACCAGGCCTTGGATGCGATAGGGGCGGGTCAGCATCCTGGCCGCCTCGCGCGGGTCGCCCTCGATCAGCGCGGCGCGGATGCGGCTCGACGAGACCGGCCCGCCGGCATCGCTGACCGGGCCGATCGCCTGCGCGGTCAGCCCCTGCGCGGCGCCGAGCTCGGCCAGCACCGCGACATTGCCGCTGCGCCCCTTGCCGAAGGTGAAGTCCTGGCCGGTCACGATATGCGCCGCGCCGGTCCGTCCGATCAGCCAGTCGGTGACGAAATCGGCGGCGGAGACATTGGCCAGCGTCTCGTTGAAATCGAAGACCAGCATCGCATCGGCGCCCGCCTCGGCGAACAGCGCGGCACGCTGGTCCAGCGAGGTGAGGCGGAAGGGCGGGCTGTCCGGCCGGAAATAGCGCACCGGATGCGGATCGAAGCTGGCGACCAGCACCGGCCGGCCCGTCGCGCGGCCATGCGCGACCGCCGCGCCCACGACCGCCTGATGCCCCCTATGGAAGCCGTCGAAATTCCCCAACGCCACCACGCTTCCGCGCAGATGCGCGGGCACCGGGCGGTCGCACGTCAACCGTTCCATGCGGCGCGTATAGGAAGTCGGGGAGGGGGGCGCAATTCTTCCGCCCTCGTCCCGGTCAACTTGTTTCGACATGACGCCATGGCGTCATGATCAGCGCCGCCGCAGCGTGACGAAGGCGAAGCCGGGCCGCCCGCCCTCGGCGGCATGCGCCTCGCGCGCATCCTCGCGCCAGATCGCCGGGTCGAACGGTGGCACGACGGTATCGCCCTCGGGCGAATCGTCGACCTCGGTCAGCTCGATCCGGTCGGCGCGGGGCAGCAGCAGCGCATAGATGTCCGCGCCGCCGACCACCGACAGCCGCTCCGCATCCGCCGCAGCCGCGATCGCCGCCGCGACGTCGTGCACCGCCTCGGCGCCCTCCGCCCGCCAGCCGCGATCGCGGGTCAGCACGATGTGGCGGCGGCCGGGCAGCAGGCCGGGCAGGCTTTCGAAAGTCCTGCGGCCCATCAGCATCGGCGCGCCTTGGGTCAGTGCCTTGAAATGCTTCAGGTCGGCGGGGATGCGCCAGGGCAGGTCGCCGTCGCGCCCGATCACGCCATTCTTCGCCCGCGCCAGGACGAAGACGATCTCGGGACCGCTCACACCGCCACCTCGGCCTTGATGTGCGGATGCGGGTCATAGCCCTCGATCACAAAATCCTCGGGCGCATAGGCGAACATGCTCGACGGCTGCCGCGCGAAGCTGAGCCGGGGGAAGGGGCGCGGCTCGCGCGACAGCTGCTCCTCCACCAGATGGCCGTGGTTCGAATAGACATGGGTGTCCGCGCCCATCCACACCAGCTCGCCGGGTTCCAGCCCGGTCTGCTGCGCCAGCATGCGGATCAGCAGCGCCGCTTCGAAGATGTTGAACGGAAAGCCCAGCCCCAGGTCGCACGACCGCTGATAGAGGATGCCCGACAGCCGCCCGTTCGCGACATGATATTGATAGGTCATGTGGCAGGGCGGCAGCGCCATGCCGGGCAGCTCGGGCACGTTCCAGCCGGTGAAGATCAGCCGGCGCGAGCTGGGATTGGTGCGGATCATCTCGACCAGCTCGGCGATCTGGTTGATCCCCTTCGCCTCGCGCCGGTACAGCCCGTCCCCGGCCGGGGTGTAGCGCGGCCAGTCGACCCACTGCTTGCCATAGACCGGGCCGAGATCGCCCCACCGCGCCGCGAATTCGGGTTCCTCGATGATCCGCCGCTCGAACGCGTCGCGGTCGATCGCCTCGCCGGTCGCCTTGCGATAGGCGTCGAGCGGCCAGTCGGTCCAGATATGGACGCCCTGCCCCACCAGCGGCCGGATATTGGTGTCGCCGGACAGGAACCAGATCAGCTCCTTCACCGCCGATTTCCAGAAGATTTTCTTGGTCGTGATCAGCGGCACGGTGCCGTCCGACAGGTCGAAGCGCATCGTCACGCCGAACAGCGATCGGGTGCCCACGCCGGTGCGGTCGATCCGCTCGTCGCCGCCATACCAGGCCCGCGCCATGGCATCGAGATATTGCTGTTCGGGATGGGTGGTCATGCCGCTGGGGTAGCGGGCGGCCGCGCCGCGTTCAACGGATATCCTGCCCGCGCCGCGCCGGCCGGGGCGGCGGGCTCAGCGCTCGATCGGCACCGGAATCGCCGCCGGGTCGCCGATCATCCGGTCGAGGCAGGCAAAGCCCAGCCCCATGAACAGCCCGGCGAGCAGCAGGCTGTGGATCAGCTCGCGGCGATTGCCGAAGCGGCTGTCGGTCTTGCGGATCTGCGGCACCATCGTCACCTCCGGGGTTCGGAACGGCGGCGATGATCGCGCGACAGGGTTGAGAATCGATTAACCACATCCCAGATTGGCGGCACGCCCCAAAGACCGTCTTGCGCGTCGCGAACAAATCTGGAACATCTGCCCTCATGCTGACCCATATTTCCGTGCGCGGCGCGCGCGAGCACAATCTCAAGGGCGTCGATGTCGATCTCCCGCGTGAGAAGCTGATCGTCATCACCGGCCTGTCGGGCTCGGGCAAGTCCAGCCTCGCCTTCGACACCATCTATGCGGAGGGGCAGCGCCGCTATGTCGAGAGCCTCTCGGCCTATGCGCGCCAGTTCCTGGAGCTGATGCAGAAGCCCGACGTCGATCATATCGAGGGCCTCTCCCCCGCCATCTCGATCGAACAGAAGACGACCAGCCGCAATCCGCGCTCCACAGTCGCCACCGTCACCGAGATCTACGATTATATGCGCCTGCTCTGGGCGCGGGTCGGCATCCCCTATTCGCCCGCCACCGGCCTGCCGATCAGCGCGCAGACGGTCAGCCAGATGGTCGACCGGGTGATGCAGCTGAAGGAGGGCACCCGCTTCCTGCTGCTCGCCCCGGTCGTGCGCGGCCGCAAGGGCGAATATCGCAAGGAGCTGGCCGAATGGCAGCGCGCCGGCTTCAGCCGCGTCCGCATCGACGGCGTCAGCTTCGATATCGAGGACGCCCCCGCGCTCGACAAGAAGTACAAGCATGACATCGAGGTGGTGGTCGATCGCCTCGTCGTGCGCGAAGGCATCGAAACCCGCCTCGCCCAGAGCCTCGAAACCGCGCTCCGCCTCGCCGATGGCCTCGCTTATGCCGATCTGGTCGACACGACGGTCGACGAAGCCCTTATATCCCCCTCCCGCGAGCGGGAGGGGCCAGGGGTGGGCGCGAGCGCAGCGAGCTCCGTCGCCGAAGCCCCCGCCAAGTTCCAATATGCAGAGCTGACAGAAGAAGGGCCCACCCCCTCCCGCAAGCGGGCGGGGAGGAAGGAGGCCGAGGCAACCGGCGGCAAGATGAAGAATGCCGGCGTCCCCGCGAACCGCATCACCTTCTCGGAGAAATTCGCCTGCCCCGTCTCGGGCTTCACCATCGCCGAGATCGAGCCGCGCCTCTTCTCGTTCAACGCGCCGCAGGGCGCCTGCCCGGCCTGCGACGGCCTGGGCGAGAAGCTCTATTTCGATCCGCAGCTCGTCGTCCCGAACGCGGCGCTGTCGATCAAGCAGGGCGCGGTCGTGCCCTGGGCGAAGTCGAACCCGCCCAGCCCCTATTATATGCAGGTGCTGTCGTCGGTGGCCCGCGCCTATGATTTCAAGCTCGACACCCCGTGGGAGGAGCTGCCGGAGGAGATCCGCGACACTATCCTCTACGGCACCAAGGGGCGGGTCATCACCCTCACCTTCATCGACGGCCGCAAAAGCTATGACGTGCAGAAGCCGTTCGAGGGCGTCATCCACAATCTCGAACGCCGCATGCTCTCCACCGAAAGCGCCTGGATGCGCGAGGAGCTGAGCAAATATCAGTCCTCCGCCCATTGCGAGGTCTGCGGCGGCGCCCGGCTGAAGCCGGAGGCGCTGGCGGTGAAGATCGCGGGCGAGGATATCAGCATGTCCACCCGCCGCGCGGTCGGCCCCGCGCTGCAATTCTTCCGCGACATGCCCGATCATCTCAACGATCAGCAGAACGCCATCGCCGAACGCATCCTCAAGGAGATCGTCGAGCGGCTGGGCTTCCTCGACAATGTCGGGCTCGACTATCTCAATCTCGATCGCACCTCGGGCACGCTGTCCGGCGGCGAGAGCCAGCGCATCCGCCTCGCCTCGCAGATCGGCTCGGGCCTGTCGGGCGTCCTCTATGTCCTCGATGAGCCGTCGATCGGCCTGCACCAGCGCGACAATGATCGCTTGCTCGTCACCCTCCGGCGGCTGCGCGATCTCGGCAACACCGTGATCGTCGTCGAGCATGATGAGGATGCGATCCGCAGCGCCGATTATATCCTCGATATGGGTCCCGGCGCCGGCGTCCATGGCGGCGAGGTGGTGGCGCAGGGTTCGCTCGACGATATCCTCGCCAACGAAGCCAGCCTGACCGGCGACTATCTCTCGGGCCGCCGCATGGTCGATGTCCCGAAGAAGCGGCGCAAGGGCAATGGCAAGAAGGTGACGGTCCACGGCGCCCGCGCCAATAATCTGAAGAATGTCACCGCCTCGATCCCGCTGGGTACCTTCACCTGCATCACCGGCGTCTCGGGATCGGGCAAGTCCAGCTTCACCATCGACACGCTCTACGCCGCCGCCGCGCGCAGCCTGAACGGCGCGCGGATGATCGCGGGCGCGCATGACAAGGTGACGGGTCTCAACCAGTGCGACAAGGTGATCGACATCGATCAGTCGCCGATCGGCCGCACCCCGCGATCGAACCCGGCCACCTATACCGGCGCCTTCACCAACATCCGTGACTGGTTCGCCGGCCTGCCCGAAAGCGAGGCGCGCGGCTACAAGCCCGGCCGCTTCAGCTTCAACGTCAAGGGCGGCCGCTGCGAGGCGTGCCAGGGCGACGGCGTGTTGAAAATCGAGATGCACTTCCTTCCCGACGTCTATGTGACGTGCGACG
>SCUQ01000106.1 GCA_004297635.1 Rhizorhabdus sp.
ACAAGCGATTCGCGAATCGCCAGCAATTCGCTGCGCGCGGGTGATGGAATCGTCGACTGGTTCACCACCAGCACCGGCTGCGGCGCGATCGGAGCAGCCTGCACGGCCGCGGGTTCGGCGGCCGGGCTGGCCGGAGTCTTCTGCGCCAGCAGCTTTTGAACGCCGCGGATCGTGTAGCCCTGTTCATTGAGCAGGCTATGAATTCGGCGCACGAGCGCCGCATCGGCAGGCCGATAATAGCGGCGGTTGCCGGCGCGCTGCAGCGGGCGAAGCTGCGGGAATCGCGTCTCCCAATAGCGCAGGATATGCTGCTGGATGCCCAGCTCGACCGACAGCTCGCCGATGGTGCGGAAAGCGTCTTCAGCCTTCTCTGCGCCGGAAGTCATTCAAAAATAGCCTTAATTTCCTGCGACGATCCGGTCACGTAGCATCTGGCTGGCACGGAAGGTCAGTACCCGGCGCGGCGCGATCGGCACTTCGACGCCGGTCTTGGGATTGCGACCGACCCGCTCGCCCTTCTCGCGCAGGATGAAGCTGCCGAAGCCGGAAATCTTCACATTCTCACCCTTGGCGAGCGCGCTGCACATATGTTCGAGCACCTGTTCGACGGCAGCCGCCGAATCGGCGCGCGACAGGCCGATCTCGCGATGCACCTCCTCCGACAGGTCCGCTCGCGTCAAAGTCCCCCGATCCAACGCCATACTGTCCCCCAATCACACCGAGTATCGGCCACCTTACGTTCACTGCGAAGCGAATCAAAGCCGATTCCAATGGGTTCAGGGTGAGGGCGCCCAATTAGTACCGGATCGCCGCCGCGCCCCAGGTGAAGCCGCCGCCCATGGCTTCGAGCACGAGCAGATCGCCCGGCTTGATCCGGCCGTCGCGCACCGCGACGTCGAGCGCCAGGGGAACCGACGCAGCGGAGGTGTTGGCATGCTGGTCGACGGTGACGATCACCCGCTCGGCGGGAAGACCGAGCTTCCTTGCCGTAGCGTCAAGGATGCGTCGGTTGGCCTGATGCGGCACGACCCAGTCGATGTCCGCCGTGGCAAGGCCGGCCGCTTCCATCACCTCGCGCAGCACCGAGGCGAGGTTGGTGACGGCATGGCGGAACACTTCCTGGCCCCTCATCCGCAATTTGCCGACGGTCTGCGTCGTCGACGGGCCGCCATCGACATAGAGAAGCTGGTTGTGCCGCCCATCGGCGTGAAGCCGGGTCGCGAGGATGCCACGCGTCCCCTGCTCGGCGCGCAGGACGACCGCGCCGGCGCCGTCGCCGAACAGCACGCAGGTGGTGCGGTCTTCCCAGTCGAGGATGCGGCTGAAGGTTTCCGCGCCGATCACCAGTGCGGTCGAGGCCCCGCCCGAGCGGATCATGCTGTCGGCGACCGAAAGCGCGTAGAGAAAACCCGAGCAGACCGCCTGGACGTCGAACGCCACGCAATCGTCGATGCCGAGCGCGGTCTGGACGATCGTCGCCGATGCCGGGAAGGTCTGATCGGGCGTGGCCGTCGCGAGAATGATGAGGCCGATGTCGGCGGCGGCGATGCCGGCCGATTCGATGGCCCGGCGCGCCGCCTCGGTCGCGAGGCTCGCCGTCGTCTCGCCCTCGCCCGCTATATAGCGGTTGCGGATCCCGGTCCGCTCGACGATCCACTCGTCGGAGGTGTCGACCGTCTTGGCCAGCTCGGCATTGCTGACCTGACGCCGTGGCAGCGCCGATCCGGTGCCGATGATTACGGCGCGCCGCGTCGATTCGGCCGTCATGCCGCATCCTCTTCGGTCGGGACCGCATGGCTGCGGAAATCCTCGAGATCGTCGGTGATGCGGCGGGTCAGATCCTCGCGCGCGATCTTCGCGGCGACAGCGATGGCGTTGGCGATACCCTTGGCGTCGGCACCGCCGTGGCTCTTCACGACCAGGCCGTTGAGGCCGAGGAAGACGGCGCCATTATGGTTGTTGGGATCGAGATGGTGGCGCAGCAGCGCAAAGGCCGGGCGCGACAGCAGGAAGCCCGCCTTCGAGCGCAGCGAACTCGAAAAGGCGCGTTTGAGCAGATCGGTGATGAAGCGTGCGGTGCCCTCGATCGACTTGAGCGCGATATTGCCGGAGAAGCCGTCGCTGACGACGACATCGACGTCGCCGCGACCGATCGTATCCGCTTCGACGAAGCCATCGAACCGCCAGGCGCTGCTGTTATGCTGCCGCAACAGGGCGGCGGCGTCCTTCAGTTCGCCGGTGCCCTTGACCTCTTCGGTGCCGATGTTGAGGAGGCGCACGCGCGGACATTCGACGCCGAGCGCAAGCCGCGAATAGGCCGCACCCATCACCGCGAACTCGACAAGGTTGCGGGCGTCACACTCGGTGTTCGCCCCCAGGTCTAGCATCACGACGTCCTGATCGCCGAGGGTCGGCATCGTGGCGGCGAGCGCCGGCCGATCGATGCCATGCATGGTGCGCAGCGAAAGCTTGGCGATCGCCATCAGCGCGCCGGTGTTGCCCGCAGACAGCGCCGCGATCGCCTCACCGTTCTTCACGGCGAGGATGGCGGCGCCCATCGAACTGGTCCGGGTACGGCGGATCGCCTGGCTGGGCTTGTCGTCACCGGTGATGACATCGTCGCAATGGACGACATCTGAATCGGCGATCTGCGGATAACGGCCCAGTTCGCTCCGGATAGCCGCCGCATCCCCGAACAGGATGAAGCGGAGACCCGAATCAAGATCGCGCGCCTGTGCGGCACCGGCGATGATCGTCGCCGGCCCGCCGTCACCGCCCATCGCGTCGATTGCGATTCGCGGTGCCTTGTCCACGCTCATGCCCCCGTTGGCCTTGATCAGGCCTCTACGGAGATGATCTCGCGGCCGTTATAATGGCCGCAAGCGCTGCACAGATTGTGCGGGCGCTTCAGCTCGCCACAGTTCGGGCATTCCTGGAATGCTTCGACCGTCAGCGCATCATGGCTGCGACGCATATTGCGCTTCGAAGGCGAGGTTTTTCTCTTGGGGACGGCCATGTCGGCACCTGTTCCTAGCTACTAATAAATAAAGCGACGAACGCCCGTTACCCATGTGGCCGGGCTCGTCGCGAGCGCGCGACCTATAGCGATTTCGCTCTGCGTTGCAAGTATCGCCGCGACCTGCCAATCATCAGCCCGAAATTCCATATGGAGGGGGAAGATGATCCTACCGATCACGCTGACGATCGCCGGGGCTGCCGCTATCGTCAACATCTGGCTGGCGATCCGTATCGTCACGCTTCGGATCAAGGCGAAGGTGCTGATCGGCGACGGGGGCAATGCGCTGCTCGCGACCCGGATGCGCGCCCAGCTCAACTATATGGAGTATACGCCGCTGGTGCTGATCCTGCTCGGGCTGATCGAGTTCGCCCGCGGCACCCATGTCTGGCTGTGGGCGGCAGGCATTATATATATCATCGGCCGCATCCTTCACCCCTTCGGCATGGACAGGCAGAGCCCGCATCCGCTGCGCGCGGTCGGCATCCTGACGACCTGGATCGTGATGCTCGGCCTTGCCGGCTATGCGATCAGCATTCCCTACACGACCAAGAATGGGATGGTGACGACCGTGTCCAGCGACGATCTGGGCGCCGGCCGCTAGGCGCCGAGAGCCCTGTCCCCCACAAAGGGATTGCTCGCCCGCTCATGGGCGAAGGTGGACATCGGGCCATGTCCCGGCAGGAACGCCGTCTCGCCGCCCAGCGGCCACAGCTTCCGCGTGATCGAGGCGATGAGATCGTCGTGATTGCCGCGCGGAAAATCGGTCCGGCCGATCGAGCCCTGGAACAGGACGTCGCCGACGATCGCGAGGTGCGACGGCGCATGATGAAAGACGACATGCCCCGGCGTGTGGCCCGGACAATGGATGACGTCGAGCACCAGATCGCCCACCGTCACCTGATCGCCGTCGCCGAGCCAGCGATCGGGCTCGAACGGCCGCCCTTCGATGCCGAAGCCGCGGCCGTCGTCGCCCAGGCGCGCGATCCAGAAGCGGTCGTCCGGATGGGGCCCCTCGATCGGCACGCCGAGTTGCTCGGCCAGGATGCCGGTGCCCCCGCAATGATCGATATGGCCGTGCGTGACGAGCAGCTTTTCGATGGTCACGCCATGTTGCGCCGCCGCGGCCTTGAGCCGGTCAAGGTCGCCGCCGGCATCGACGAACGCGCCGCGCATCGTCTTCGTGCACCATAGCAACGTGCAATTCTGCTGAAAGGCGGTGACGGGTATGATGATCGCGCGCAGGGGCGGCGTTTCGGGGCTGCTCATAGCGACGACATGAGCAATGCCCGTCGCCATTGCAAGGCCGCGGGCCGCAGCAAAGCGCAGCCTCCTACAATCCCGATGGAGAAATTCCGAGGCGAATCGGTAACTTGCGGCTAGGCTGGCCTCCAGCCGAGTCGGGAAACCTTTTCGCTGGGTGATGCGTATCTTGAGTCGGTCTGGCGTGACGGGGGCGTTGGGGTCGCTATGGCGGCAAGGGCATATGATCTGATCGAGACGATGCGCTTCGAGGCAGTCGATGGCTTTGTCGAGCTGGAACGCCATCTCTCGCGCATGAAAAACAGTGCCGATGCACTGGGCTTCACGTTCAACCGCCACGATTGCCGCAACGATCTCCAGGCGGCGACCTTCCGGCTTACCCAGGATGCCAAGGTGCGGCTGATGCTGGCCCGTAGCGGCGCCCTCGCGGTCGAGGTACGGCCCATGCCCAAACCGCCAGCCGCGGCGGTCGACGTGATGATCTGTCCGCTACCGGTTCCCGCCACCGACCCCCGCCTCTGCCACAAGACCAGCGACCGCGCCTTTCTCGATGAGGCGCGGCAGGCCGCCGGCACGTTCGAGGTGGCTTTCGTCGGCGAGGACGGGCTGCTGACCGAAGGCAGTTTCACCAATATCTTCGTGGAGCGGGCGGGCCGGCTGATAACGCCGCGGCGCGGTGCGCTGATGGCCGGCATCCTGCGCGAGCGGCTGATCGAGGAAGGGCGCGCGATCGAAGGCGATCTCCGCCCCGCCGATCTCGCCGGCGGCTTCTTCGTCGGCAATAGCCTGCGCGGCCTGCTTCCCGCCCGGTTGGCTTCGCAACCGCACAACTAGGTTGAGGCTTCCGCCCCACTCTCCTATAGGGCGCGCGTTTCCATAAGCGACGAACAGGAAAGCGCCTCGCCATGAGCCTCATCGCCCCTGCCCTCAACCGCATCTCGCCTTCGCCCACGCTCGCCATGACGAGCCGGGTGCTCGAGCTGAAGGCCAAGGGGATCGACGTGATCGGCCTGTCGGCCGGCGAACCCGATTTCGACACGCCCGACTTCGTCAAGGACGCCGCGATCGAGGCGATCCGCAAGGGCCAGACCAAATATACCAATGTCGATGGCACCGCCGAGCTGAAGGCCGCGATCATCGCCAAGTTCAAGCGCGACAACGGCCTGGCCTACGAGGCCGGCCAGATCAGCGTGAACGTCGGCGGCAAGCACACCCTGTTCAACGCGCTGGTCGCTACCGTCTCGGCCGGCGACGAGGTGATCATACCCGCGCCCTATTGGGTCAGCTATCCCGATATCGTTCAGTTCGCGGGCGGAACCCCGGTGTTCATCCGCGCTGGCGCGGACCAGAACTACAAGATCACCCCGGCGCAGATCGATGCCGCGATCACCCCGCAGACCAAGTGGGTGCTGCTCAACTCCCCGTCCAACCCGTCGGGTGCCGCCTATTCGGCCGACGAGCTGAAGGCCATCGCCGAGGTGCTGCGCCGCCATCCGCATGTCTGGATCATGACCGACGACATGTATGAGCACATCCTCTACGACGGCTTCGAATTCGCCACGATCGCCCAGGTCGCGCCCGACCTCTACGAGCGGACGCTGACCATCAACGGCTGCTCGAAGGCTTATTCGATGACCGGCTGGCGGATCGGCTATGCCGGCGGCCCGCTGCCCCTGATCAAGGCGATGGCCAAGCTTCAGTCGCAATCGACCTCGAACCCCTGCTCGATCGCTCAGGCGGCGGCAACCGCCGCGCTGAATGGCGACCAGAGCTTTCTCAAGGAACGCGCTACGGCCTTTCAGAAGCGTCGCGACCTCGTCGTCTCGATGCTCAACCAGGCCAAGGGCATTCGCTGCCCCCGGCCCGAAGGCGCCTTCTATGTCTATCCCGATGTGTCTGCGCTGATCGGCCTCAGCACGCCGGCGGGCAAGCTGATCGCCAATGACGCCGACCTGATCGACTATTTCCTCGACGACCATCGGGTTGCCGCCGTCCACGGTGCGGCGTTCGGCGTCGAGCCGGCCTTCCGCGTATCCTATGCGACGTCGGAAACGATCCTTGCCGAGGCTTGCGCCCGAATCCAGGCGGCGGCGGCGGCGCTACGGTAACGAAGACCGTTTCGGGGCCGGCTCACCAAGCTGTTGAATCCGTTTGGTCCGTCCCCATCTGTGTGACATAATGGTCACAGGATGAAAAAAAGGATGGCCCTTTGACGGACACTCCTAACCGGCCGCTGATCGCCGGGATTTCCGCTGGTCTGCTGCTTCTGGCGGCGGCGGGGACCATGGCGACGCGCAGCCCGGCCGTAGCGCCGGCTCCGCGCGTCGAGCCCGGCCCGATCGCCCGGGCGCCGGCTGCGGCCAAGGATCCGGCCGAGCCCGGCCAGACCGCTACCGCGATATTTGCAGGCGGCTGTTTCTGGGGCGTGCAGGGCGTGTACCAGCATGTCGATGGCGTGAAATCCGCCGTGTCGGGCTATTCGGGCGGCAATGCCCAGTCGGCCGACTACGAGACGGTCGGCACCGGCAGCACCGGCCATGCCGAGGCCGTCAAAGTGACCTATGATCCCCGTCGGGTCAGCTATGGCACCTTGCTGCGCATCTTCTTCGCGGTGGTCGCCGACCCGACCACGCTGAACCGTCAGGGCCCCGATCGCGGCACCCAATACCGAACCGCGATCTTCCCGACGACGCCGCAACAAAAGGTCGTTGCCGAAGCCTATGTGGCCCAGCTCGGCGCTGCAAAGCTGTGGAAGGCGCCGATCGTCACCAAGGTCGAGCGCTATCGCGGCTTCTATCCGGCCGAGAAATATCACCAGGACTTCCTCGTCCGGAAGCCCGACTATCCCTATATCGTCTACAATGACCTGCCCAAGGTCGAGGCGCTCAGGGTCGCCTTTCCCAATCATTATCGCAAGCAGGCCGTGACGGTGTACCCGGTCGGCTGATCAGGCCGCCAGCGGAAACCCCAGCAGCTTCTCCCGCACCGCGACGAGCGCTTGCGCCTCCCCCCCGACGGTACGCAGGATCGCGGGATCGGCGGCATCCATGCCGCCCGTCAGCACCCCAAAGGACGGCAGGATCAGCTTGGTCTTCCCCGCCACGAAACAGGGCCGCGACACCCGCCGTCCCCGCAGCGTGACCTTGTATCTGGGGTGATAATGGCCCGATATCTCGGGGCGCCCGTCCGACGGATCGGCCTCGTGGCGCAGCCATAGTCCATATAGTTCGGCTTCCGGTACAACCTCCCCGCCGAGTGGATCGCTGAAGCTGCGATCATGATTGCCGACGATCCATGTCCAGCGCGTGCGCGCGGTCAGCCAGCTCAGCAGGCCACGCGCCTCGTCGCCCAGCCGGGCGATACCGTTCCGGTCGTGAAAACTGTCGCCCAGACAGTAGAGCGCCCTGGCGCCGGTCCGTTCGACCAGCGCGACGACACGGCGCAGGGTTTCGATCGAATCATAGGGCGGCAGCATCTGCCCCCGCATGGCATAGCTGCTCGCCTTTTCGAGATGCAGATCGGCCAGCAGCAGGCTCGCGGTGCCGGGGTGGAACAGCCCGCCCTCCGGCAAGGCGCACATGTCGACCGAACAGAACGAAAAGGGAACCATGAGGCCGGTATAGTCGGTGACGGGCGCGGAGCAAGAGCCACTTCACGCATGCCGGCCGAAATGGCCAGCCGAATGGCAAGCCAACCCTTCCCTCCGCCGCCCGAAATGACTAGCCCTTAGCCATGGATCTTTACCTGCCCATTGCCGGCCTGTCGGTGAACATCCTGGTGATCATCGGCCTGGGCGGACTGGTCGGGGTGCTGTCGGGCATGTTCGGCGTCGGCGGCGGCTTCCTGACGACGCCGCTGATGATCTTCTACGGCATTCCCCCGGCGGTCGCGGTCGCATCCTCGGCGCCGCAGATAACCGGCGCCAGCGTATCGGGGGTGCTCGCGCATGGCGGCCGCGACGGGGTCGACTATCATATGGGCGCGGTGCTGGTCGCCGGCGGCGCGGTCGGCTCGCTGATCGGCGGCTTCCTGTTTCGCCTGCTCCAGGATGTCGGCCAGATCGATACGGTCGTCACCGTCATGTACGTGGTGATGCTGGGTGGCATCGGCATCGTCATGGCGCGGGACGCGATCGGGGCGCTGATGACCCAGTGGCGCGGCGAACCGCCGCGATCCAGCTCCAGACGCCACCATCCGCTGATCGCGGTGCTGCCCTTCCGCTGGCGTTTCTACCGGTCGGGCCTGTACATATCGCCGCTGGCGCCGCTGCTGCTGGGCTTCGCGACCGGCGTGATGACGGTGCTGATGGGGGTTGGCGGCGGCTTCATCCTGGTGCCGGCGATGATTTACATCCTGGGCATGTCGGCCCGGGTGGTGGTGGGCACCTCGCTCTTCCAGATCCTCTTCGTCACCGCCGCGACGACGCTGGTCCACGCGATGACGACGCAGAAGGTCGATCTTGTCCTCACCGGCCTGCTGCTGATCGGCAGCGTCACCGGAGCCCAGTTCGGCGCGCGCTTCGCGATGAAGATCAAGCCCGAATATCTGCGCCTGATCCTGGCCTTCATCGTTCTGGTCGTCGCGATCCGCATGCTGCTGGGGCTCACTTGGCGTCCGCCCGAGATCTTCACGGTGCAGCCGCTGTGAGGAAGCTCCTGCTTTTCCTGCTCGCACCGCTCCTCGTCTCGGCGGAAAGCCCCCGGCTGGTCCCCGACGTATCGCAGCGCAAGATCGAGATCATCTACAGCTTCACCGGCGCCGAGCTGCTGCTGTTCGGCGCGATCCTGTATCCAGGGGGCCGCGCGCCAAGCGACGGCGCACAGATCGCCGTGGTGGTGAAGGGCCCTGCCGAACCGGTGCTGATTCGCGAGAAGCGCAAGATCGCGGGAATGTGGATCAACACCGACAGCGCCGATTTCCGATCGGTGCCCAGCTTCTATGCGCTCGCCTCTTCCAAGCCGATCGCCAGCATCGTCGATCCGCGCACCGCGGTGATCTATGAACTGGGCATCGACAATCTCCAGCTCTCTCCCGCCAGTGGCGGAGACCCAGCCGAAGACCAGCGCTTCGAAACGGGGCTGATCGATCTGAAACGCCGTGGCGGTTATTATTCCGAAACCGACCGCGGGGTCGAGATCAGCGAGGGCGTCCTGTACCGCGCCCGCATCGCTATTCCGGCGCGCGTGCCCGTGGGCAGCTACACCGCCGAGACCTTCCTGATCGAGAAGGGCCGGGTGATCGCCGCAGCCACCCGACAGATCGAAATCCATAAATCCGGCATGGAGGCGTTCGTCGCGCGCGCCGCCGAACGGCACAGCTTCATTTACGGGCTGACGGCGGTCCTGCTGTCGCTCGTTCTGGGCTGGGCTGCGAGCGCGGCTTTCCGACGTCTCCGGGAATAGGCGCCCCTCGAACATCGGCGCCCGGCACCTTATCGCGCTACGCAAGATCGACGACTTGATTGCGCCCGCCGCAAGGGACAGATTCACAGGCGTGAACAGCCCCCTCGCCCTTCCCACGTCTGACGCGCCGCTGATGACGATCGGCTCCGTCCGACCGCTGCTGGGCGTGATGGGGGCATCGGGCCTGGTTCCCGGCCATGTGCTGCGGCGAGCCGGGCTGCCATCGGACCTGTTCGATCGGGCGGACGATGCACCGCTGCGCCTGTCGGACTATTTCCGGATATGCGAGCAGATGGCGCTGCAGGGCGGCGACGAGAGCTGCCACGTCTCGCTGCGCCCATTGATGGTCGGCACGTCGGAACTGGTCCAGGCGCGGCTGCGCGGCTGCGCGACCATGGCCGAGGTGATGGAGATATTGGCCAACAGCTACAACATCATCCACGGCCATCGCTACAATCAGGTGCAGCGGCGGGGCGGACTGATCAGCTATGCGATCGACGACGCCGATTTCCCCTATGCGTTCGACCCCGGCGATGCCTTCGTGCTGCTCTCGCTCGAATGCCTGCTAGTCTATGTTCATGTCCTGCTGCTGTCGCTGGCACCGGCCGGGGAACCGATCCCGCTCCGGGCGATCCGCACGCGGGGGCCGGGCACGAGCCGCGGCCATCTCGCCTTCCTGGGCGCACCGATCCGCGCCTCGGCCGGTCTGTTCGGGCTCGATTATGAGGCCGCCCTGGCAACGATGGGCGTCGCCGCGGCACAAAGCCCGGTCCTCAGCGCGCGGACGATCTATGGCGGCGTCGCGGACATGCTCGACCGGCTCGGGCCGATCGCGCCGACCGGCCCCGACCTGATCGGACGGGTCGAACGCGAACTGGCCGGAGGGCGCCACGATCAGGCCGAGGTCGCGTCCGCACTGGGGATGAGCGTCGCCTCCTTGCGCCGTCGGCTGGGTGATGCGGGGCTCCCGTTCCGCGATGTGCGGGCGCGCTATCTCAACAGCGTCGCCCAGGCGGCGCTGGAAGATGGCAACAGCATCGCCGACATCGCGGAAAGCCTTGGCTTTTCGGATGGGCGAAGCTTCGCCCGCGCCTTCCGGCAATGGAACGGGGTCGCGCCAGGGGACTATCGCCGCACGCATTCCTGAGCGAATTTGTCCCATTCAAACTGATCCGAAGCGTCATCGACAGCGCTGTCAGTCCGCCTATCCTTAATTGTGAAAAGGCCGCACTGAAGCCGGCCTTCACGGGAGCAGGAACGCCTGATGGTGCGCCATCGTCTGATCGCCTTATCGATGTTGGCCGCGGCGCTGCCGGCTATCCCCGTGGCGCTGTCCGCCGCGCGCCCCGCCGTCGCAAGCCTCCCCTCCGCCGAGGCGGACCGGTTCGTCACGATCGAGGGTGCCCGCATCCGCGTGCGCGACGAGGGGCCGCGCAACGCCCCGCCGGTCCTGCTGATCCACGGCTACACCTTCAGCCTCGAAAGCTGGGACGCCTGGGCCGCCGATCTCGCGCGCGACCATCGGGTCATCCGGTTCGATCTGGCCGGTCATGGCCTCAGCGGTCCCATGCCGCGCGGCGACTATGGCACCGCCGCCCGCGTCCGGCAGCTCGGCAAGCTGATGGACAAGCTGGGCCTCGCCCGCGCCACCATCGCCGGCAACAGCTTTGGCGGGCTGGTCGCGTGGAACTTCGCCGCCCGCTATCCTCGGCGGATCGACCGGCTGATCCTGGTCGACAGCGCCGCCTTCTCGATCAATGGCGTCACCGAGAAGCCGGTGGCGGTACCGCCGGCGATGCGGACCTATCTGCTCGATCCGCAGCCGGCCGCGGTCGCCTGGTCGGCCGGCACCATCTTCGCCCATCCCCAGCGGCTGACCCCGGCCCGGCTCGATCAGATGCGCGCGATGATAGCCCGCAACGGCCCGGCGCTGGTGGCCCATCTCGAACAGTTCACCCTGCCCGACCCGCTACCCAGCCTGGCGCGTATCAAAGCCCCGACGCTGATCCTGTGGGGGCGTGCCGACAAGGTCGTCCCCGTGGCGCAGGCCGAGCAGCTCGCCGCTGCGATCCCGGGGTCCAAACTCATCATCTACGACGATGTCGGCCATGCCCCGCAGGAGGAAGCCGCCGCCGCCAGCCTCACCGACGTCCGTGAATTTCTGAACCAAAGCAAATGAACAGGGAGACTATCATGATCGCGAAGACCAAGGCCCTGCGGCTCCTCGCCGCCGCCACCGCGCTTACCGCCTTCGCCACGCCGCAAGCCGGCTTCAGCCAGGAAAGCTCGGCGGCCACCGCCGATAGCGGCGAAGACACCGGCGAGATCGTCGTCACCGCGCGGCGGCGCGAGGAAAGCCTTGTCGACGTGCCGATCTCGGTTTCCGCGATCAGCGGCGACCAGCTCTTCCGCCAAGGCGCGGTCGACATCACCAGCCTGCAGGACAAGACCCCCAACATGACCCTGCAGGTCGCGCGTGGATCGAACAGCACGCTGATCGCCTTCATCCGCGGCATCGGCCAGCAGGACCCGGTGTGGGGCTTCGAACCGGGCGTCGGCCTCTATGTCGACGACGTCTATGTCGCCCGGCCGCAGGGCGCGGTGCTCGACATCTTCGACATCGATCGGGTCGAGGTGCTGCGCGGCCCGCAGGGTACGCTCTACGGCCGCAACACGATCGGCGGCGCGATCAAATATGTCACACGTCGCCTGGGCCATGAGTTCGAGGCGAAGCTGCGCGGCTCCTATGGCAGCTACAACCAGCGCGACTTCGTCGGATCGGTGACGGTCCCGCTGGGCGAGACATTCTCGGTCGGCGGCGCGCTCGCCTATTACAAGCGCGACGGCTACGGCAAGAACCGCTTCACCGGGGCCGAGCACTACAACAAGGATGTGCTGGCGGGCCGCCTGTCGGCCGAGTTCACGCCGAACGACCAGCTGTCGATTCGGATCGCGGCGGACTATACCCGCGACGATTCCAATCCGCGCCACGGCTATCGCCTGCTGCCGAACGGCACGGCGGCCGACTTCCTGCCGCCGGGCGACGTCTATGATACCCGTTCGGGCATCGGCGACGACAACAAGGTCGTGACCAAGGGCGTGTCGGGCACGATCGAATATGCGCTCAACGATACGCTGACGCTCAAGTCGATCACCGCCTATCGCAAGGGCCATACCGATACCGTCATCGACTTCGACGGTACGCCGGGGCCGGTGCTCGACATCCCGTCCTTCTACAAGGACCATCAGCTTACCCAGGAAGTCCAGGCCCTGCTCGACACCGAGATGGTCCAGGGCGTGTTCGGCCTCTATTATCTCGACAGTTCGGCCTCCGGCGCGTTCGATACGGTGATCGGCAACGCCAATCTGACCACGCTCACCTCCGGCGACGTCGATACCAAATCCTATGCCGCCTTCGCCGACGTCTCGGTGAAGCTCAGCGAGCAATTCTCGGTCTCGGTCGGCGGCCGCTACACCAGCGACAAGCGTGAGGGCACGGTGTTCCGCGCCGATTATCTGGGTCTGCGCTCGCCACTGTTCGGCCGTCCCACCGCGGTTCCGTTCCGCATCCGCACCGATTACACCAACAGCCGTACCGACAAGAAGTTCACCCCGCGTTTCTCGGCCAGCTTCAAACCGAACGAGGATGTGAACCTCTACGCCAGCTGGTCGCGCGGCTATAAATCGGGCGGGTTCGATCCGCGCGGCGACGCCATCTTCACGCCCGGTACCGTCAACGGCTACAAGCCCGAGACCGTCACCGCCTATGAGGCCGGCATGAAGGGCGCCTTCCTCGACCGCACCCTGTTCCTGAACGTCGCGGGCTTCTATTCGCGCTATCGCGACCAGCAGGTGACGACCCAGTTCCTGTCAGGCACCACCGTGGTTTCGTCGGTCGACAATGTCGGCAGGTCGCGCATCTATGGCTGGGAAATGGAGGCTCGGGTCGTTCCCGATCGCAATTTCCAGGTGCAGGCATCGATCGGCTACACCAACGCCAAGTTCCAGCAGTTCCTGACGCTGGACCCGG